>CAXTTU010000167.1:0-7434 GCA_964247225.1 uncultured Sphingomonas sp.
TGACGCGGCAGGTGGTCGAGCGGCTGGCGGACGCGCTGGAGAAATCGGGCGTCGATATCGTGCCTAGGGTGCAGATCAGCGCGGGCGGGGACGGCGCGGGGGGCGGCGCGCCGCTGCTTCAGGCGCTGATGGGGATGCTGCTGAGCGAGAAGGGGACCGCGATGCTGGCGAGCCCGGCGGCGGCGAACGACGAGCCCCGCCAGATCGCGGCGGAGTGAGGTGGCGGGACCGGCGCTGTGGGGAGCGCCGGTCCAGCGAGCGGTTAGTGCAGTCGACGTATGGAGATGACTCGTTGAAGCAGGACGCCATGCCGAGATATACCCATATGTCCGTATGCACCCTCGAAGGGGGGCACATATGCGACGAAGTCGACCGCAAATTGCCCATACATATCACGCCCAATCACGCGTAACGCCTTCGCATCCAGCGCGTCGCCGGTATCTACCCAGATTTCGCTGTTCAACGGCATCTTCTCAGGGAGGATCGTTTTGATTCGGCCCGGGTAAAAAAGCGAAGTCTCATTCCCTAGATACCAGATACCGCGTAAACGCCGGAGTGGAAACAGCTTCATACATGGCGGATCGCTGACGAAAAAACGATAGCTTCGAACTTTGTATACGCACCGAGCCGGAAGCTTGGCTGCAACGCGCGGATCGAGGTTCCAACGTCGTAAGTCGTCTAGGCGTTGATCGGCTCTGACCGAGCTAAACCCCATAAGGGCCATGACAATTGCTAGAGTATGAGTTAGCTTAACTCGCACGATGCCCAGTCCTGCCAACGAAAAATCCAAAATGGGTTTGAATGATGCCGAGTGTGTTAGCAAACTTATAGGCTTCCAGATCTCTTGAGTCCGTAAAGCGGTCAGTCGGTCGGTAAGTCGGGTGAGTGTGGTAGTGAGCAACAGCGGTATCAGGATTGAGGAGTTTTTCATAACCGTTCCGGACATTGGTCGAATGCTGTCCTTTGTTGTCGACCGACCCCGTCCAGATTGCACCTGTATAGAGCCCCTGCCGGCCCCGATAGATGTAGAAGGAGTGCTCCAGACCCGAAGCCAGCGTCATTCGCCAGGCCTTGTGCATTGCGTTCACGATTTTCGGGGTAGCCATAATCGCGGCGATCAGCGCGCGGTCCCGTGCAGACAGCGGATCAAAAACAAACCAGTCGGGCGCTTGGTGTCTGGCCGGAGGCAAGCGGACCACGATGCATCTCCACAAGATCGAACGTAACTCGCGACGGATCAGCGCCGTTCCCACCCCTCCCCGTCATGCTCGCCCAGCCGCGGCGAGGGGCGCGTCGTTCCCACCCGCTCGCCGTCGAGCACGATCGGGCTGGCGAGGCCCGGGATCGGCTCACCCGCCGCGTCGCGGAGCGCCAACCGCAGCCCCCGCGCCACCACCTGCGGGTCGGCGAAAACCTGGTCGATGCGGTTGACCGGGCCGGCGGGGACGCCCTCGCGCTCCAGCGCCTCGGCCAGCGCGGCGCTGGTGTGCCGCACGGTGAGCGCGGTCACCATGGGCAGCAGCGCCGCGCGGTTTTCCACCCGCGCCGGGTTGGTCGCGAACCGCGCATCGGTCGCCAGTTCGGACGCGCCCAGCACCGCGCACAGCCTGGCGAACTGGCGATCGTTGCCGACCGCGATGATGAGGTCGCCGTCGCCCGTCGGGAAGCTCTGGTACGGCGCGAGGTTGGCATGGCCGTTGCCCATCCGCGCCGGCACGCGCCCGCCCGCCATCCAGTTCAGCGCCTGATTGCCGAGCACGCCCACGCCCACATCGAGCAGCGCCATGTCGATCGTCGCGCCCTCTCCGCTCGCGTGCCGCCGGTGGAGCGCGGCGAGGATCGCGGTGGCGCTATAAATGCCGGTAAACAGGTCGGTGATCGCAACGCCCGATTTCTGCGGCGCCCCCTCGGGCTCGCCGGTGATCGACATCAGCCCGGCCATGCCCTGGACGATGAAGTCGTACCCCGCGCGGGCGGCATAGGGGCCGGTCTGGCCGAAGCCGGTGATCGAGCAATAGACGAGGCGCGGGTTGAGCGCGCGCAACGAGGCCGCGTCGAGCCCGTAGCGGGCGAGCGAGCCCGCCTTGTGGTTTTCGATTACCACATCGGCCTCGGCCGCCAGCGCGCGGACGCGGCGCTGGCCTTCGGGGGTGGACAGGTCGATCGTCAGCCCACGCTTGCCGCGGTTGCAGCTGTGATAATAGGCCGCGCCGAGGCTCTCGCCGTCCGCGGTCCGGACGAAGGGCGGCCCCCAATGGCGCGTGTCGTCGCCCTCGCCCGGCCGCTCCACCTTGAGCACGTCCGCGCCGAGGTCGGCGAGCAGCTGCCCCGCCCATGGCCCGGCGAGGATGCGCGCCAGTTCGAGGACGCGCACCCCCTGCAAGGGCAGCGCGGTCACCTCGTGCGCTGGCCGGGGAGCGTCAGCAGCGCCGCGACGAGCGCGGGGTCGTCGCCGGCGGGGTAGGGCGCGTGGTACGCCTCGCGCATCTTCTTGACCTCCGCCGCCCACGCTTCGGGCGAGAGGCGCGGCTGGGTGCGGATCAGCTCGGCGGAATGGCAGGCGGCGCAGTTGTTGCTCAGCATCTCGCCCGCCGCGCTGGCCGGGAACGCGGCGTGCTCCTCGGGCAGGGTAATCGCGGTCGAGACGAGCGACACCTCGGCCACCAGCGGGTGAACCGGCGCGCGCGCCTGCCGCGTCACCGCGAACACCACCGCGGCCAGCAGCAGTGCCGCCATCGCGGACAGGAGCAGCGCAGGCCGGGTCATGCCGCCCTCAGCGCGACCGACTCGACCGGGCTGCGTTGATAGCCCGACGGGTTCCACGCAGGTATCATCGCCTGTTGCTCGCCGTGCGCGTTGGTGCAGCGCATCCACAGCCTGTACCCGCCCGGCGCGAGCCCCGGCAGCGTCGCCTGCCAGAGCCGGAAGCCGTAGCGCCCCTCGTCGGGCCCGAGCGACGCGGCGTGCCAGCCATGCCCGCCATCCATCGACAGCTCCACCTTCGCTACCGCCGCCGCGCCGCCCATCGCCAGCCCGCGCACCGGGACGGGCGAGCGCGCCTCGACATGCGCGCCGTCCACCAGATTGGTCACGAACGCGCGCGGGTGCATCCGGTTGATCGGCACCGTCGGGAAGTCCTTCGCCCCTGGCTGGACGCCGCCGTCGGGCGTGGCGGGAATGCGGTAAGCCTTCGCCATCCAGAACCCGGCGTCGGGCGTGGTCAGCACCTCCAGCCGGTCGAGCGCCTTGACCCAATAGGTCGAGTACCAGCCGGGCACCACCAGCCGCAGCGGAAAGCCGTTGAGCATCGGCAACGCCTCGCCGTTCATGCCCCAGGCGATCATCACCTCGCCGTCGCGCGCATGGTCGAGGGCCAGCGACTTGGCGAATGGAGGAGCGCCCGGCGGCGGGCGGTCGAGCCCGGAGGCGCGCACCTCGATCGCCCCCCGCGCGATCCCCGCCCGGTCGAGCACGTCGCGAAGCCGCACCCCCGTCCAGCGCGCGTTGCCGATCGCGCCCTCGCCCCATTGCGCGCCGGGCACGCGCGGCGTGAACAGCCCGCGCGCGTTGCCCGAACACTGGTTCACCGCCGCCAATTCGACCCTCGGCATCGCCTGCAGGTCGGCGAGCGACAGCGACACGGGCCGCCGCACCGCGCCGGTGACGTGGAGCCTGAAGGTGTGGACGTCGACACTCGTCGGGATGTCCGCGTAATGCCAGCGGACGAAGAAACGGTCGTTGGGCGTGAACACCTGTCCGTCGAACGCGTCGATCGGCGTTTCGAGCAGCGGCCCGCGCGTCCGTTGCAGGATCATGCCGCGCTTGCCCGGGAACGCATCGGTCAGCGCGCGCCGCCCGCCCCCGCCAGGCAAGTGCAGGTCGACACTCTGCCCCAGCGACGCGCCCGCCCAGCCGAGCGCCCCCGTCGCCAGCGCCGCGCGTCGCGTCAGCTCAGGCATCGCGCGCCAGCGGCGCGAAGCGCGCGACCTGCCGCCCGACCAGCGCGAGCTGCTCCACCACCGCCGGGTCGCTCGCCCCGCCCTCGCCGTCGAACTTCACCACCTGCGAGTTGATCGCGGCGGCGAACGGCGTCGGCCAGCCGCGCAGCGCGTGGACGATCGAGCGCAGCGCCGCAATCGTCGAGCCCGTCGCCTGCCAGCCATAGGCCGTCGCAATCAGCCCCACGGGCATGTCTGCAAGGTACGGCCGCGCCGGGTCGCGCGCGGTTTCTTCCAGGAGGTCGAGCGCGTTCTTGACCACGCCCGAGATGCTGCCGTGATAGCCGGGGCTGGCGATGATCAGCCCCGACGCGGCGCGCACCGCCTCGACGAACGCCTGCTCGTCCGCGGTCCGCTCGCTCGCCTTGGGGTCGTAAAGCGGCAGTCGCGCCATCGCCTCGCCACCGAACATGCGGGTCGCATAGCCTTCGCGCTCGACCGCGCCGAGCGCGATACACAGCGCGCGTTCGGTGGAGGACACGCCGCCGATCGTGCCGCCGATGCCGACGATGAGCGGGCGGGTCGCGGTTCCGGGCTGGTCGGGAGAGGTTGCCATGGCGCGGGCTTGCCAAAACCGGGCGGTTCGGGCAACCGCTTTAGGGTGGCAACACACATGAGCGCCCGGTGAACGAGCTACGCCCCGAACAGTTCGAGGACCGTTATCCGGCGTATCATCGCTTCGACGCCGACGGGCGCGCAGTGCTGCCGTCGTTCGAGGACTGGCACCACGACGCGTTCGAGCCGCTGCCGCCGCCGCGCCCGCGGCGGCGCTGGGGAAGATGGATCGCGCGCGGGCTGGCGGCGAGTATCGTGCTGTTCGTGATCGCGGTCGGCTGGCTCGCGATCACCGCGCCGCTGTCCAAGTCGCTCCAGCCGCCGACCCCGCCCTCGGTGACATTGGTCGCCGCCGACGGTGTGGCCATCGCCCGGCGCGGCGCGACGATCGGCGCGCCGGTCGATGCGTCCAAGCTCCCCAAATACGTCCCCGAGGCGTTCATCGCGATCGAGGACCGGCGCTTCTACTACCATTGGGGGGTCGATCCGCGCGGGGTCGCGCGCGCGATGTTCCACAATCTTCGCTCGGGCGGGGTGCGCGAGGGCGGCAGCACCATCACGCAACAGCTCGCCAAGAACGCGTTCCTCGACGCGGACCGCACCGCCGGGCGCAAGCTGCGCGAGGCGTTGATCGCCTTCTGGCTGGAGGCGTGGCTGTCGAAAAACGAGATCCTGTCGCGCTATCTGTCCAACGTCTATTTCGGCGACAACGTCTATGGCCTGCGCGCGGCGGCGAAGCATTATTTCGGCCGCACGCCCGAGCATCTGAACGTGGGGCAGGCGGCGATGCTCGCGGGGCTGGTCAAGGCACCCTCGCGGCTCGCGCCGACCGGCAACATCGAGGGCGCTCAGGCGCGCGAGATGGTGGTGGTGGGCGCGATGCACGCGGCGGGGTTCCTGTCCGCGCGCGAGGCGGACGCGGTCCAGCCGCAGCGGGTCCGCCACGACCCCGCGCCGACCGTGCCCAACGGCACCTATTTCGCCGATTGGGTGCTCCCCTCCGCGCGCGACGAGGCGGGGGAGATCAAGACGGAGACTACCGTCCGCACCACGCTCGACCGTCGGCTCCAGCGCGCTGCCGAACGCGCGGTGCGCGGCGCGGGACTGAAGCGCGCGCAGGTCGCGCTGGTGGCGATGCGACCCGACGGGCGCGTGGTGGCGATGGTCGGCGGCAAGGACTACGCCGACAGCCCATTCAACCGCGCGACGCAGGCGCGGCGGCAACCAGGCTCCACCTTCAAGCTGTTCGTCTATCTCGCCGCGATGCGGAGCGGGATGACCCCCGACTCGACCGTGGAGGACAGGCCGGTGACGATCGGCGGGTGGACGCCGCACAACAGCGACCGCCAGTACCGGGGACCGATCACGTTGCGGCAGGCGTTCGCGATCTCCTCCAACGTCGCCGCCGCGCGGCTGACGCAGCAGGTGGGGGTGAGGAACGTCATCCGCGCCGCGCGCGACCTTGGCATCTCGACACCGATCCCCGACGAAGCCTCGATCGCGCTCGGCACCTCCACCGTGTCGCTGCTCGAACTCACGGGCGCCTATGCCGGGGTCGCCAACGGCAGCTATCCGGTGCGCCCGCGCGGGCTGGAGGATGTCGAGCAGCGAAGCTGGCTGCAGAGCTGGACCAGCCCCACGCACCGGCTCGACGACCGGACGCGGGGAGAGCTGCTCGACCTGCTGTCCAGCTCGGTCAGCACGGGGACGGGGCGGCAGGCGGCGCTGTCGGTGGAGACGTTCGGCAAGACGGGCACGACGCAGGACAATCGCGACGCGCTGTTCATGGGCTTCGCCAATGGGCTGGTGTGCGGCGTGTGGGTGGGCGACGACGACAACAAGCCGAACCCCGGCCTGTCGGGCGGCGGCGCGCCTGCACGGGTGTGGCGCAGCTTCATGCAATCCGCGCTCGGCCTCGCGCCGCGGGTCCGACCGGCGGCGGCGGTGCCCGACGAGGTGGTCGACCCCGACGCGCTCGCGCCGTCCGACAACGCGGCGCTGGGGGTGGAGGGCGATGTGAAAGGATTGGGGCTCAACCTCCATGTCGGGCGCGACGGCTCGATCAGCGTCAACCGCGCGCCGCGCGACGCACCGCCTCCGCCACCGGTCCGCGAAGAGCGTCGCCCGCCGGAGGACGAGCGCGGGGATGAGGAGTAGCCGCACGCGGCGGCACAGGCGCAAGGGGAATAGGTTCACGCGAAGAGCGCAAAGGAAAGAAGAGCGCGAAGCAGGTTTCGCGCGTCAGCGCGCCTCGATGAAAGCTCAGGGTTGAAAGCCGCTGGCGCGGCGGCTCACACTTCTTCGCGGCCTTATTTCCTTCGCGTCCTTCGCGTGAACCAATCTTCTACGGGGTGACGCCGCCTCCTGCCCGCCCTAAGCGCCGCGCCCATGCGCTTCTTTTCCGACAATGCCGCCCCCGCCTGCCCCGCCGCGCTCGACGCGCTGGTGCAGGCCAACACGCTCGACACCGCGTACGACGGCGATGCCTGGTCCAAGCGGCTCGACACCGCCTTTTCCGACCTGTTCGAGCGCGAGGTGCGCGCATTCTGGGTGCCGTCGGGCACCGCCGCCAACTGCCTCGCGCTGGCCGCGCTATGCCCGCCGCATGGGGCGGTTGTCTGCCACCGCGACGCGCACATCCAGAATGACGAAGGCGGCGCGCCCGAGTTCTACACCCACGGTGCCAAGCTGCTGCTCGCCGAAGGGCCGGGCGCGAAGCTGACGCCCGAGGCCATCCAGACGGTGCTGACCGGCACCCGCGCGGACGTGCATCAGGTGCAGCCGCACGTGGTCTCGATCACCAACGCGACGGAGTACGGGCTCGTCTATACGCCCGATGAGGTCGGCGCGATCGGCGAGCTGGCGCGCTCGCGCGGGCTGG
>CAXTTU010000168.1:0-7409 GCA_964247225.1 uncultured Sphingomonas sp.
GCGCGCTTGCGCTCCGGCCCGCCACACCGCCTCCTGCGCCGCCGCGCCCGGCCCCGACCGCCGCGCCCGCGCCGCTGGTCGCGACCCTGTCGGGCGAGGCGAACCGCGCGGTGGTGACGGTGGTGGTCGACCGCGCCGCCAACCGGCTGACGCTCGCCGCCGCGCGGCTTAGCGTACCGGGCCGCTCGGCGCAGCTATGGGTGATCGCGAACGGCACCCCGCGCGCGCTCGGGCTGATCGATCCCGCGAGCCCGAGCCGCGTCGCGTCGCCGCCGGGTGTCGCGCCGCTGCTCACCCCCGGCGCGACGCTGGCCGTGTCGGTCGAGCCGGTCGGCGGCTCGCCTACCGGCAAGCCGACCGGGCCGGTGATCCTGACCGGGGTGGCGAGGGCGACCTAGCCCAGCGCCGCGATGAACGCCCGCGCGCGCTCGCCCACCTCCGCCGCGCTCATTCCCGGCTTGTAGAGCGCGGAGCCGAGGCCGAACCCCGCCGCGCCCGCCTCGCGCCACGGGGCCATCAGCTCGGGCGTGACGCCGCCGACGGGGAGCACGCGCGTGCCGGGCGGGAACACCGCGCGCATCGCCTTGAGGATCGCCGGCGACGAACCCTCGGCGGGGAACAGCTTGATCGCCGCTGCGCCTGCCTCCAGCGCCGCGAACGCCTCGGTCGGGGTGGAGATGCCCGGCAGCGACACGAGCCCCGCCGCGATGCTCGTCGCGATGACGCGCAGGTTCATGTTGGGCGAGATCACCATCGCCCCGCCAGCCTCCGCGACCCGCGCCACATCGTCGGCGCGCAGTACGGTTCCCGCGCCGACCACCACTTCCGCCGGGACCCGCCGCGCCAACCGCGCGATGCTGTCGAACGGCTCGGGCGAGTTGAGCGGCACCTCGATCAGCGCAAACCCCGCCTCGACCAGCGCGTCGCCGATCGCTTCCACCTCGTCGGGCCGCACCCCGCGCAGGATCGCGACCAGCGGGCAGCGCTGAAAGGCGGCGTCGAAACGGTCGAGGCTCATGCGATCAATCCTGCCAGCTGGGTCAGCCCGGCGATGAACGCGGCTTCGCCATCGATGATCCGCGTCGCTCGCCCATGCGCCTCGACCGCGGTGGCATAGAGCGGGGCGAGCCTCGGGTCGCCGATGATCGGCACGACCGCGTCGCCCTCGCCCAGCCGCGCGGCGACGTCGCTGCCGATCAGCAGCCCGCTGAGGTAGGAGGCGGCATCCGCGTCGTCGCGCAGGCCTAGCAGCTTGGCCGCGCGGACGCCGAAGAGCGAGGCGGTGAGGTCGCGGCGGCGCGCCTCCGCCACCCCTGCGAGGAACGCGTCGCCGACCGTCGCCTCGCCGCCGAGCTGGGGCGCGAGGATGCCATGGCCACGCAACAGCGCGAACAGCTCGCCCGTCATCGCGGTGGTGAAGCTTCCAATCCGCCCCGCCTCCATCACCGCCCATTTGCAATGCGTCCCCGGGTGGCAGAGCAGCCCGTCGGCGGGCGCTTGTCCCGCCGCGACCGCGCCGAAGAACTGCACCTCCTCGCCGCGCATCACGTCCGCGCGCGCGCCGTCGCTCCACGACACCCCCGGCACGATCGCGCTGCGCTCGTCCACCCAGTGGAGGTTCGCGGCGAGCGCCTCCACCCCCGCCGGCGCGGGAACATAGGGCGCGGGCGCCCAGCCGATGTTCGCGCCGACCATCCCCGCCATCAGCAGCGGCAGGTCGCCGTGCCGCTCGCGGATCGCCGCCGCTTCAGCCGCGAAGCCGCCGGGCGGGATCGCGGTCACGCCCTTGGCGTCCGCCTCGCGCGCGCGGACCTGGCCACCCTCGATGCGGTACACGCGCCGGTTGGTGGTGCCCCAGTCGATGCCAAGAAAAGGGCCGGTGAAGCGCGACATTCCCGTTGCCATGCCGGAAGGGGCAGCGGCGGTCCAGCGCTTGCGGGCGCGCGCGACACGGTTCAAACGCGAGTGCGAGGAGTTCGTATGACAATTGCCCGGATCGAGACCTTCGCCGTTCCCCCGCGCTGGCTGTTCGTCCGCGTCGAGACCGATGACGGCGCGGTCGGCTGGGGCGAGGCGAGCCTGGAAGGACATGGCGAGGCGGTCGAGGGCGCGTTCGCGAGCCTGCGCGACCGGTTCATCGGCCACGATCCCGAGCGGATCGAGGACATCTGGCAGATCGCCTATCGCGGCGGCTTTTACCGCGGCGGGCCGGTGCTGATGAGCGCGCTGTCGGGGCTCGACCAGGCGCTGTGGGACCTGAAGGGCAAGGCGCTGGGCGTGCCGGTGTGGCAGCTGCTCGGCGGCAAGGTGCGCGACGCGGTGCCTGTGTACGCCTGGATCGGCGGCGACCGCCCGCACGAGGTCGCCGCCGCCGCGCGCGCGCGCCGCGAGCAGGGGTTCCGCGCGGTGAAGATGAACGCCACCGCCGATCTAGGCTGGCTCGACAGCCCCAAGGTGCTGGGCGAGACGGTGGAGCGCGTCGCGGCGGTGCAGGCGGAAGGGCTCGATGTCGGGCTCGATTTCCACGGTCGCGTCCACCGCCCGATGGCGAAACAGCTCGCCGCCGCCGTCGAGCCGCTCGCGCCCTTGTTCATCGAGGAGCCGTTGTTGTCCGAGCATCTCGACGGCATCGCTCAGATCGCGGGCATGACGCACACGCCCATCGCGCTCGGCGAGCGGCTGCATTCCCGCTGGGACTTCAAACGCGTGTTCGAGGCGAACTGCGTTGACATCATCCAGCCGGACCTCAGCCACGCGGGCGGCATCTCCGAATGCCGCCGCATCGCCGCGATGGCGGAAGCCTATGACGTCGCGGTCGCGCCGCATTGCCCGCTCGGGCCGCTCGCGCTCGCGGCGTGTCTCCAGATCGGCCTGACGACGCCCAACCATGTAATCCAGGAGATGTCGATCGGCATCCACTACAATGTCGGCGGCAACGACCTGCTAACCTACATGGCCGACCCGAGCGTGTTCGCGGTCGCCGACGGCATGGTCAAGGCGCTCGAAGGGCCGGGGCTGGGCGTCGAGATCGACGAGGACAAAGTCCGCGCGGCGGCGGACGCGACAGGGGCAGGTTGGCGCAACCCGATCTGGCGCGGGCCCGACGGGGCGATAAGAGAGTGGTAGGCGCGCCCGGAACTCTTCCGCGCGCCTGACGCTACTGGCGCATGTTCGGTTTCGGCAAGGCTTCGCGTCCCAAGGCGGTCGCGTTCGACGTGATCGGCACCGTGTTCCCGCTCGATCCGCTGCGGCCGCGCCTGATCGCACTTGGCTTGCCGCCCGGCGGGCTCGAAACGTGGTTCGCGGCCGGGTTGCGCGATGCGTTCGCGCTCGCTGCGGCGGGCGATTTCGAGCCGTTCGCGACCGTGCTTGAGGCGGCGCTGGAAGGCGTGCTCGCCGAACAGGGGCTCTCTGCCCGGGCGTCCGAGCGCAAGGCGGTTGTGGAGGCAATGCAGACGCTGCCCGCGCGCGCCGACGCGGCCGAGGCGTTCCACGCGCTGCACGCGGGCGGGTGCGGCGTGCTGGCGCTGAGCAACGGCGCGGCGCGATCAACCGAAGCGATGCTTCGTCATGCCGGGCTCGACGGGCTGGTCGATCACATCGTCTCCGTCGACGAGGTGAAGCTCTCCAAGCCCCGCGCCGAAGTATACGCGCATGCCGCGCGGCGCGCCGGGGTGGAACCGGGCGAGCTTGCACTGGTGGCCGCGCACCCGTGGGACGTCAACGGCGCGAAAGCGGCGGGGCTGACCGCCGCCTATCTGGCAAGCGACCGCCCCTTCTCGCCCGCAATGCGCCAGCCTGACGTCGAGGCAAGTAACCTGCTCGCGTGCGTGGACGCGCTGCTCGCCCTCTAGCGCCCGCTAGACGTCGAGGTTCGCCACCGACAATGCATTCTCCTGGATGAAGTCGCGGCGGGGTTCGACCACGTCGCCCATCAGCTGGGTGAAGATCGCGTCGGCGACGTCCGCCTGGTCCGCGGTGACGCGCAGCATGGAGCGGTTCTGCGGGTCGAGCGTGGTTTCCCACAGCTGTTCCGCGTTCATCTCGCCCAGCCCCTTGTAGCGCTGGATCGCGAGCCCCTTGCGACCTGCAAGCAGGATCGCTTCGAGCAACTGCGACGGGCGCGACACCAGCACCTCGCCCTTGCCCAGCGTGCGCGTGTCCTCGCCCAGTTCATCGACCGCCGCGACGTCGGCGGGCAGCTCGGGCGCATTGCGTGAGGAGACGAGCCGGGCGGGGCGGGCGTAGGACTCGGCCTGCTCGGCGACAAGCGCGTGGAGCTTCCTCGCCTCCGCCGAGTGGAGGAACGCCGCCTCGACGATATGGTGATCCGTCACCCCGCGCCACAGCCGCTGGAGGTGGAGGCCGCCTTCTCCCGTCACCTGCGCGGTCCAGCGCGCTTCGGGGTCGCCCGCGTCGAGCTGGCGCACCACCGTTTCCAGACGATCCGGAAGAACCTGACCTATGTCGGGATCAAAAACGCCGCCCAGCGCGAGCGCCTCGATGATTACGGGATCGTAACGACGCGGCACATAGCGCATCAGCGTCCGCATCCGCCGCGCATGGTCCACGAGCGAGCGCAGGTCCGCGCCCGAGCGCGCGCCGCCCGCCGCGTCGAGCACCGACGCAGCCACGCCCGCCTCGACCAGATACTCGTCGAGCGCGGCATCGTCCTTGAGATAGACTTCCGACCGCCCGCGTGTTGCCTTGTAAAGCGGCGGCTGCGCGATGAAGAGGTGCCCCTGCTGGATGATCTCGGGCATCTGCCGGTAGAAGAACGTCAGCAGCAAGGTGCGGATATGCGCGCCGTCGACATCGGCGTCGGTCATGATGACGATCTTGTGGTAGCGCAGCTTCGCGGCGTTGAAGTCGTCGCGCCCGATGCCGGTGCCCATCGCCTGGATCAGCGTGCCGATCTCCTTGGAGCCGAGCATCCGGTCGAACCGCGCGCGCTCGACATTGAGGATCTTGCCTCGGAGCGGCAGGATCGCCTGGAAATGCCGGTCGCGGCCCTGCTTGGCGGAGCCGCCCGCGGAGTCGCCCTCGACGAGGAACAGCTCGCTCTTGGCTGGGTCGCGCTCCTGGCAATCGGCGAGCTTGCCCGGCAAGGAGGCGATGTCCATCGCCCCCCTGCGCCGGGTCAGCTCGCGCGCCTTTTTCGCCGCCTCGCGCGCGGCGGCGGCGTCGATGATCTTGCCGACGATCGCGCGCGCGTTCTGCGGGTTCTCCTCCAGCCATTCGGCCATCTTGTCGCTCATCAACGATTCGAGCGGCTGGCGCACCTCGCTGCTGACCAGCTTGTCCTTGGTCTGCGAGCTGAACTTGGGGTCGGGCAGCTTGACGGAGACGATCGCGGTCAGCCCCTCGCGCATATCGTCGCCGGTCAGCGTCACCTTCTCCTTCTTGAGCAGGCCCGACTTCTCGGCATAGTTGTTGAGCGTGCGCGTGAGAGCAGCGCGGAACGCGGCGATGTGGGTGCCGCCGTCGCGCTGCGGGATGTTGTTCGTGAACGCGAGGACGTTCTCGTAATAGCTGTCGTTCCATTCGAGCGCGACCTCGATCCCCACCTCGTCGCGATGGCCGGTAACGGAGATCGGATCGGGGAACAGCGGCGCCTTGTTGCGGTCGAGATAGCGCACGAACGCGGCGATGCCGCCCTCGTAATACAGCTCCACCGTGCGCGGCTCCTCATGGCGCGCGTCGGTGAGGAACAGGCGGACGCCCGAGTTGAGGAACGCCAGCTCGCGGAAACGATGCTCGAGCTTGTCGAAGTCGAACTCGACGATCTTGAACGTGGCGGGGGAGGGGAGAAAGGTCACGCGCGTCCCCTTCTGGCCCGGCTCCGCCTGGCCCACCACCTTCAACGGTGCGACCGCGTCGCCATGCGCGAACCGCATGTAATGCTCCTCGCCGTCGCGCCAGACGGTGAGGTCGAGCCATTCGCTGAGCGCGTTGACCACTGACACGCCGACGCCGTGGAGGCCGCCCGACACCTTATAGGCGTTGGAGTCGTTGGTGTTGTCGAACTTGCCGCCCGCGTGGAGCTGGGTCATGATGACCTCGGCCGCCGACACCCCTTCCTCGGCATGGATGCCCGTCGGGATGCCGCGGCCGTTGTCGGTGACGCTGACCGAGCCGTCCGGGTTGAGCGTGATGTCGATCCGGTCGCAATGCCCGGCCAGCGCCTCGTCGATCGCGTTGTCGCTGACCTCGAACACCATGTGGTGCAGGCCCGAGCCGTCGTCGGTGTCGCCGATATACATGCCCGGGCGCTTGCGCACCGCGTCGAGCCCCTTCAGCACCTTGATCGAGGATGCGCCATATTCGTTGGGGGAAGGGTCATTCGCCATACCCAGCATGTAGGGATTGGGCGCAAGGAACGGAAGCGAAATGGGGTGAGGGGGGCAGCGCACCCGCGGCCTCGCAAGCGTCAGACGGTTTCGCCGACGATGGCGCGCGCCGTCGCCAGCGGCAGGTAGAGTCGCCCTTGTGTCCGGGCCAGCGGCTTGAAGCCATAACGGGTGTAAAGCGCCTTGCGTCGCTCGACGGCTACAGGATCGCCGCAATCGAGAACATCGAGCATGATCACGGCGAGGCCGAGGAACTCGGTCGCCCGGACAATTTTTTGCAGGCAGTCGATGAGCAGCACTCCGCCATAGCCCTGCCCTTGAAAGCGAGTGTCGACTCCAATCATCGAGATGAACGCGGCAGGTAGCATCCCGTGCGCTGGCCGGGTACGCGCATATCGGGCGGGCAACTCCCCATGGTCGACGAAATGCGCGTTGAGCGCGTAATAGCCGATCAGCTCTCCTAACGCTCCGATCATGACGAATACGCGCAGGTTGTCGGCCTTGGACAATTTATTGGCCGAGAGCTGGAAAAAGCGATCTGCCGACGCAACCCCCGACGAGAAGCCGCTTCGGTCGTGCGTCGCGGGATCAAACGGCGCGATCGTCAGGCCGTTCCGTCCGGACAACATTACTCCTCGCCGAACAGCTCGCGATGACGCGCGGCGGCGGCGAGCAGCTCGGTGGTGGGCGGCGGTGGGTTGTCGAGCGCGTCGAAGAACGCGGCGACGTCCTCCGGGTGAAGGTATGTGCGTTCGTGCGAGTCGATCGTCGCGACCGCGGCCTTGTAGGCGGCGTTCATCGTGAAGGTCGAATCGTCCATCCCGGACAAGGCGGCCGCGCGTTGGATCGCGCGTTTGATGCCTGGTCTGGTGCGGAAGTGCATCCGCTCGGTGTTGCGCTCTTCGGTGGCCTGCATCGGATTACTCCTGTGCTGGTAGTCGTACGCCAGAAAGGCGTACAATGCAACGGCTCGCAATCAGTAAGGCACTTATGCCGCGTCGCGACGTTGCGGTCGTGAAGGGAATTGGAATGAGCGTCAGCCAGCAAACGGTCGCGTCC
>CAXTTU010000169.1:0-7404 GCA_964247225.1 uncultured Sphingomonas sp.
CGCGCTCGCCCTCGAACAACATCGACTGGAGCACATGCGCCGCGCCGGCGAGGATTGCCAGCGTCCAGCCATAAGCCGTGCCGAGCGAGGTCGCGAGCGTCACATAGATGAGGATGAACACGCCATGGTCGACGACGCCGTCGAGCACGCGCCCCGCGACGCTGGCCGTGCCGGTCGCGCGCGCGACCATGCCGTCGAGCCCGTCCGCGATCAGCCAGCCCACCGAGAACAGCAGCCCGATCAGCGCGGCGGGCCACCATTGCCAGCGTGAGTAAGCGACCGTCGCCGCGATGCCGAGCAGCAGCCCCGCCAACGACACCGCGTTCGCCGACACCCCCCGGCGCAGCGCCCAGGGCAGCAGCGCGCGCGCGGCGGGGTGGATCAGGTGCAGGTTGCTGAGATCCTCGATCCGGCGATCGCGTGATCCGTCCGGCGGCGGGAGGTTCATGCTTGCGTCATGCGACTTTCACGCATTTGACGCAAGAACTTGGGATCGATCAGCCGTTGCGATCCGCTCGCGCCCGCCGAATGCGCGCTCCGCGGCGAGCAACGCGGGGGCGTCGTCGACGTCGATCCAGCTGAGGTCGCTGCAATCCACCACGCCCGCTTGACCTTGCGCGGCAAGCAACGCGACTCCGGCCGAAACCGAGGGCGCGGGCAGCGAGCGGAGCGCGGCGACGAACGGCGCACCCACTGCGAACACGCCGGTGTCGAAAGCGTCATAGGTGGCCAGCCCCTTGCCGATCGCGACGATACGGTCGCCGCGGGTCGCAACGCGCGTCACGTCGTCGAGGTCGACCGCCGGATCGTCGAGCCGCCGGTCGATGCCGAGCGTCAGCCCCGCGCCCGCGCCGGTCTCCGCAAGCCGGGCATAGAGCGCGGGGTCGACTAGATGGTCGCACATCGCGAGCAACGCGGGCGCGCCGACCCGTTCCAGCCCCGCCAGCGCCGACACGCCGTTGGGCAGCCGCCAGTCGGCTACCACCACCTGCTCGACCGCCACCGGCCAGTCGTGCGCGTCGAGATAGGCCGCGATCGCCTCCGCCTCGTAACCGAGCACCACCGCCACGCGCGCAATCCCGGCCTTGGCGAGCCCGGACAGCGCGTGCGCGATCAACGGCTCGCCCGCGACGCAGGCGAGCGGCTTGACCGGCGCGCTGCCCCTGAGCCGGCTCCCCTCCCCGGCCGCCAGCAGGACGGCGGTGCGGATCAAGCGTGCGCCGCCACGGGTGCGCTTACGCTGGCTGGCGCGTAGCGGTCGATTGCCCAGCCGCAGAAATCCGCAAACGCCTGCGGTTCCTTGGGCGGGCTGGTGTGGTGCGGCGCGACGCCCAGATGCTCGGGCGTGAAGCAAAAGGTGAGCGTCACGTCGAAGTCGCCGAGCTTGTCCATCACCCGGTCGATCCACTCCACCCCGCCCGGGCGGAACGTGTCCGCCCAGCTGAGCCCCGTGCGCAGCTTGCGGGTGCCGAGCCGCTTCATCCACGCCACCGCATCGTCGACGCGCGGGTCCTCGTGGTGGAACCATTGCATCAGCCCCATCTCGCCCGCCACCTTGGCATAGTCGTCGAGCGCGGGCTTGGGCGTGCCGTCCTCGCGGATCAGCCCCATGTAGAAATGCCGGTAATAGCTCGACCCCTCCGCCTCGCGGTGGCGGGTGGTCGCGCCCCATTCCTGCGGCAGGTCGAACAGCGAATACCAATAGATGCGCGGCACCCGCCCGATCAGCAGCTCGGCGGTGCGCTGCACCCCGAACACCTGCACCTCCTCCGCGCCGAAGCTGCCGACGCCGACCTCCGTCACCCAGACCGGCTTGTCCGTTACCGCCTCGATCTCGGCGATCTTGTCGGGCCAGGCGTGAATCGGCCACAGGTTCCAGTCGAGCGGAAAGCCGTGGACCGCAACCACGTCGACCTCGTCGAGCCCGCCATGCCCCTGCATCCGCTTGATCCATAACGGGTCGATCGGCGACATGCCGCCCAGCACGCGGGTGATCGCCGGGTTCGCCGCCCTGATCGCGCGCCCGGCGCGGGTGACGCAGTCGGCGTAGATCGACCAGTCGGGGTCGACCTCCGGGTCCCAATGCGACTTGTTGTTGGGCTCGTTCCAGATCATCGCCGCTTCGACGGTCACTTCTCACCTCCTCGCGCGGGGTAGACCGAGGCCGGCCCCCATTGGCTGTACGGCACGTCGGTCACGCGACACAGGAACACCTCGTCCTCCGGATGCGCGACGATCTCGAACCCGCTGGCGCGTAGCAGCGCGGCGGAGCAGGCGCGGTTGGGGGCCCACCAGTTCGTCCAATCATTCGAGAACGAGCGTTCGATGAAGTGCATCTTCGGGTAGCCCGGCGCGTCGAAGATCGGCGGCGGGCCCCCACCCTCGGCATGGAAGGGGTGGTCCTCGGGCACGTCCGCGACCTCGTTCGAGCCCTGCTGCATCGTCTGGAACAGCAGCAGGTCGCCCGCGACATGCTCGCGGATCAGGTCGAGCGCGAGCAGCGGATGACGGAGATGATAAAGCACCCCCATGAAGATCACGAGGTCGAACCGCTCGCCCAGCGCGCCCACATCGTACACGTTGAGCTTGCGAAACTCGAGGCTCGGGAACCCCAGCGTGTCCGCGACCAGCCGCGCCTGCGCGAGGTAGCGCTCGTCCTCGTCGATGCCGAGCACCCGCGTCGCGCCGCGCCGCGCCATCTCGACCGAGTAGAAACCCGCGTTGCAGCCGATATCGAGCACGGTCTTGCCCGTCAGGTCGGCGGGCAGCGCGTCGGCGAACCGGTCGAACTTGAAGCCGGGATAGTTGCCGAGGAAATGGTCGGGCGCGGTCCATAGCCCCTCGCCCAGGTCGATATTGTGGAACCAGGGCGCGAGCGCCTCCACCCGTTCCCTGAGGTCGGTCATCCACCAGCCTTTTCGTTGATCGACAGCACGCGCCCGCCCCAATCGCCCACCACCATGCGCGTCACCGAGGCCGGGCCGATATCAAAGGCGTGCATCTTCTGTAGCTCCAGCCCGAAGATCGCGACGACCGCCGCCTTGACCACGTCCGCATGGGTGACGAGCGCGATCAGCTCCCCCGGATGCGAGGCGGCGGTCGCGCGGAGGTGCGCGGCGACGCGGTCGACCACGTCGGGCATCCGCTCGCCACCGGGGACCTGGGCGGTGGCACGCTGGTTGTTCCACTCGTCCCAGGCAGGGTCGCCGTGCAGGCTGTCGAACGTGCGCCCGGTCAGCTGGCCGAAGTCGATCTCCAGCAGCGCATCGACCGGCTCGGCCTCCGGCAGCCCCAACGCGTCCGCGACGATCGCCGCCGTCTCGCGTGTCCGCTCGATCGGGCTGCACTGGATGCGGGTGACGGGCTCGCCCCTGAGATACGCGCCGGTCGCCGCCGCCTGCGCGCGCCCTGCCTCCGTCAGCGGCACACCCGGGCGACGGCCCGACAATATCCTGTCGAGGTCGCCATGCGCGCCGTGCCGGATCAACAGAAACGTCGCGGTCACGTCCGGCACACTCCCCCAAAGCGGCGCGCTCTAGACGGGTTCGCGGGGAAGGTGAACCCTCCCAACGTACAAACCTTGTTGACTTGAAAGGTACAAAGAAGAACAAGCGCCGCCCAATCACGCGCAGGAGCCCCGCCCCATGGCCGGCAACACCGATCGGCCGCCGAGGCCATGAGCGAGACCGTCCTGATCACCGGCGGTGCGGGGTTCATCGGCCGCTTCGTCGCAGACGAGCTGCTCCGCCGCGGGCACCGGGTGCGCGTGCTCGACGCGCTGATCGAGCAGGTCCATGGCGAGGTCGACGGGTCGGCGATGCTCAACCCCGAAGCCGAGCTGATCCGCGGCGACGTGCGCGACGGCGACGCGGTGGTGCGCGCGCTGCACGGCGTCGACAGCGTCATCCATCTCGCCGCCGAGGTCGGTGTCGGCCAGTCGATGTACGAGGTGGAACGCTATACCTCCACCAACGACGTCGGCACCGCCGTGCTGTTCGAGAAGCTGATCGCGCAGCCGGTGCGCCGCGTCGTCACCGCCTCCTCCATGTCGATCTATGGCGAGGGGCTGTACCGCGACGCAGACGGGCGATTGGTCGAGGATGCGGAGCGGCACGGGCTCAAGGACGGGCTGGCAAACTGGGAACCGGTCGATCGCGAGGGCCGCCCGCTGTCGCCGGTCGCGACGCCGGAATGGAAGCGGCCCAATCTGTCGTCGATCTACGCGCTCAACAAATATGTGCAGGAGCGCACCACGCACATCATGGCCGCGCCCTACGGCATGGAGGGCGTGTGCCTGCGGCTGTTCAACGTCTATGGCCCGGGTCAGGCGCTGTCGAACCCGTACACGGGCGTGCTGGCGATCTTCGCGTCGCGGCTGCTCAACGGACAGCGGCCGATGATCTTCGAAGATGGCGAGCAGCGGCGCGATTTCGTCCACGCGACCGACGTGGCGCGCGCGTTCGCGGACGCGCTGCATCTGCCCGCCGCGGCGGGGGGCACGTTCAACATCGGTTCCGGGCAGGACCGGTCCGTGACCGACGTCGCCCGCGAGCTCGCCCGCGCGATGGGCAAGAACAGCTTCGAGCCCGAGATCGTCGGCAAGGCGCGCATCGGTGATATTCGTCACTGTTTCTGCGATACGGGGCTCGCCGCCGACAAGCTCGGCTTCCGCGCGACGCAGGATTTCGGGACCGGGCTCGCCGAACTCGCCGAATGGGTGGCGGAGCAAAAGGCGACCGACAACGTCGCCAGGATGCGCGCCGAGCTGGAGCAGCGGGGCTTGGTGGCGTGAGCGACGCGCCCATCCTCGTCACCGGCGGCGCGGGGTTCATCGGCGCGAACCTCGTCGACCGGCTGGCAGGCGAGGGGCAGCGGGTACGCATCTATGACGCGCTGACCCGACCGGGGGTGGAGGCGAACCTGCGCTGGCTGCAGGACCGGCATGGCGAGGCGATCGAGTTCATCCACGCCGATATCCGCGACGCCGATCGCCTGTCCGCCGCCGCCGCGGATGCGCAGGCGGTGTTCCACTACGCCGCGCAGGTGGCGGTGACGACCTCGATGCTCGACCCGGTCGATGATTTCCAGATCAACATCCAGGGCACGCTCAACCTGCTCGAAGCGCTCCGCAAGCGCGGCGACGGCACGCCGCTGATCTTCGCGTCGACCAACAAGGTCTATGGCGACCTCGCCGATCTCGACTTCGCGCTGGAGGATGAGGCATACCGGCCCGTCGACCCCGCCATCCGCGCGCACGGCATCTCCGAAGCGCGCCCGCTCGACTTCCACACGCCCTATGGCGTGTCCAAGGGCGCGGCGGACCAATATGTCCTCGATTACGCGCGCAGCTTCGGGGTGCCGACCTGCGTCCTGCGGATGAGCTGCATCTATGGCCGGCGGCAGATGGGGACGGAGGACCAGGGCTGGGTCGCGCATTTTCTGATCCGCGCGCTCGAGGGCAAGCCGATCACCCTGTACGGTGACGGCTATCAGGTGCGCGATATCCTCGACGTGGGTGACGCGGTCGAGGCGTATGTCCAGGCATGGCGGCGGATCGACACGGTAAAGGGCCGCGCGTTCAACCTTGGCGGCGGCGCGGCGAACGCGGTGTCGCTGCGCCAGCTGCTGGCGCACATGGCGACGCTGATCGGGCGCGAGGTGGATGTCAGCTATGCCGACTGGCGCGCGGGCGACCAGCGTTATTTCGTCGCCGACACCCGTGCGGCGGAGGCGGCGCTGGGGCTGGGGCTGGGCGCGAAGCTCGACTGGCGCGAGGGCGTCGCGAAGCTCGCGCGCTGGCTGAGCGAGGAGCGGCGGCTGAACCTGCCCGTCGGGGTTGCCGCGTGAAGCTGCTGATGACCGCCGACGCTGTGGGCGGCGTATGGCAATACACGACCGAACTCGCCCGTGCGCTCGGCGCGCACGGGGTCGAGGTGGTGATCGCGGTGACGGGGCCGTGGAACGCTCTCCCTCTCCCCGTTGGGGAGAGGGTGGCCTCGCCGCAGGCGAGGTCGGGAGAGGGGGAGAAACGGTGCGCTATGCCGGGAAAGCGTATCCTTACTCCCCCTCTCCCCGACCCTCTCCCCAACGGGGAGAGGGAGTTTCACATTATTCCAACGACCCTCCCCCTCGACTGGCTCTGCGACTCTCCCGCGCCCGTGCTCTCCGCCGCCGAAGCGATAGCCGCCCTAGCCCGCGAGGTCGGCGCGGACGTGGTGCAGGTGAACAGCCCCACGCTCGCCTGCGCGCGCTTCGACCAGCCGGTCGTCGCGGTCGCGCATGGCTGCGTCGCGACATGGTGGGAGGCAGCGGAGGCGGGGCCGCTGTCCCCCGACTTCGCCTGGCACGCGGCGCTGATGCGCGAAGGGTTGCTCGCCGCCGACGCGACCGTCGCGCCGACGCGCGCCTATGCGGAGGCGGTGCATCGCCGCTACACGCTGCCCCGCGCCCTGCTGGCGGTGCATAACGGACGCACGCCGCTTGCCCTTCCCCCTGCCCTTCGAACCGATCACGCCCTTACCGCCGGGCGGCTGTGGGACCGGGTCAAGCGTACCGCCCTGCTCGACCGGGTCGCCGCGCTGACCCCGATCCGCGCCGCCGGGCCGATCGCCGCACCGCACGGCGAGACGGTAGCGACCGAACACCTGCACCTGCTCGGCACGCTCGACGCCGCGGCGCTCGCGCGCGAGCTGGCGGGGCGACCGGTGTTCGTCTCCGCTGCGACGTTCGAGCCGTTCGGGCTCGCGGTGCTGGAAGCGGCGCAAGCCGGCTGCCCGCTGGTGCTCTCCGACATCGCCACCTTCCGCGAGCTGTGGGACGGCGCGGCGCTGTTTGTGGGCGGAGACGAGCCCGAGGTTTGGGCGGGTGCGATCGGGCGGGCGAAAGCGGACCGCGACACGCTCGGCGCGGCGGCGCGCGCGCGGGCGGCGCGCTACACGCCGGAGGCGAACGCGGCGGCGATGCTCGACATCTACACTCGGTTGCTCGCCCCTGCCTCCGTTCGTGCTGAGCCTGTCGAAGCACGGGGGTCCGCACCGGCCGTGGCACGGGTTGCCAGCCCTTCGACAAGCTCAGGGCGAACGGAGAGTTGGACGGTCGCCGCATGAAGATCGCCTATTTCACCCACAGCCTCGACAGCTGCTGGAACCACGGCAACGCGCATTTCCTGCGCGGGGTGTTGCGCGAGCTTATCGCGCGGGGGCACGACGTGCGCGCGCTCGAACCGACCGGAGCGTGGAGTCTCGACAATCTCCTCGCCGACGCGGGCGAGGCAGGGCTGGGGCCGTACCGCGCCGCTTACCCCGAGCTGTCCTCCACCCGCTTTGACCCTGCCACCTCGGCGGAGGCGCTGATCGGCGACGCCGAGCTCGTCATCGTCCACGAATGGAACGACCCCGCTTTGGT
>CAXTTU010000170.1:0-7254 GCA_964247225.1 uncultured Sphingomonas sp.
TGCGTGACCCGCTCGATGTCGGCGGCCCCGGCGAGCGGCAGGCCGAACGCGCCGGGGGCGGCCCGCGCCGCTTCCCCCTCCCGCTCGATGCCCGCATCCGCCACGCTCAATCCCTAACCCTTCAGCACACCTGCGCACCCGCTCCGTTCGTGCTGAGCGCAGTCGAAGCACAGGCCAGCGCACTACGGCTGCCTGCCCTTCGACTTCGCTCAGGGCGAACGGAGTAGAACGCGCCACATACGTTGAAGCCGACATTTCCAAACCGCAAGATTGCGGCTAGCGTATGACCGATGGGCGAGGCGATCCTGGTTATCGACGCGGGCACCGCGTCGACGCGCGCGATGGTCTTTGCTGCGGATGGCCGATGCCTGGCAAGCGAGGCCGCGCCACTCACGCAGTCCTACCCCCGCCCCGGCTGGGTGGAGCATGATGCGGGCGAGATCTGGCGGGAGTCGCTGCGCGTCGCGGGCGCTGCGCTGGACCGGGCGGGCGGCGCGGACGCGGTGGCCGCGATCGGCATCACCAACCAGCGCGAGACGGCCGTGTTCTGGGACCGGCGCACCGGCGAGCCGCTCGCGCCCGCGATCGTCTGGCAGGACCGGCGCACCGCCGAGGCCTGCGCCAAGCTGCGCGAGGCGGGGCACGAGGCGTTGGTACAGGAGCGCACCGGGCTGTTGCTCGACCCGTATTTCTCCGCGTCCAAGATCGGTTGGGCACTGGAGCACTGGCCGCAACTGCGCGACGCGGGCGACCGGCTCGCGATCGGCACGGTCGAGTCGTGGCTCGTCTGGAAGCTGACCGGCGCGCACGTGACGGACGCCACCAACGCCAGCCGCACGTCGCTGATGGACGCGCGCGCGGGCGGCGGCTGGGACGAGGAACTGTGCGCGCTGTTCGGCGTGCCCCGCGCCGCGCTGCCCGAGATCGTCGATTGCGCCGGGCGCTTCGGTGAGACCCGCGCGTTTGGCGTTCCCCTGCCCGTCACCGGCCTCGCGGGCGATCAGCAGGCGGCGAGCATCGGCCAGACCTGCCTCCGCCCCGGCGAGACCAAGGCGACGTTCGGCACCGGCGCGTTCATCCTTACCCATGCGGGCCCGGAGCGGCCTGTCTCCTCGCATCGGCTGCTCTCGACGGTCGCATGGCAGCTCGGGGGGACAAGGGCCTATGCGCTCGAAGGATCGGTGTTCGTCGCGGGAAGCCTGATCCAGTGGCTGCGCGACGGCCTCGGGCTGATCGGCGCGGCGGCGGAGACGGAAGCGCTCGCGCGGTCGGTGGCGGACACCGCAGGCGTGGTGGTCGTCCCCGCGCTGACCGGCCTCGGCGCGCCGTGGTGGGAGCCGCACGCGACCGGTGCGATCACGGGGCTTAGCTTCGCGAGCACCCGCGCGCACCTCGTCCGCGCCGCGCTGGAGGCGATGGCGCATCAGGCGCACGACCTCAAGGAAGCGTTCGCCGCCGACGGGGTGGACTGGTCGACGCTGCGGATCGACGGCGGCATGGTCGCGAATAACTGGCTGGCGCAGGACCTTGCCGACACGCTCGCGCTCCCCGTCGAGCGTCCGCGCTTCGCCGAGACCACCGCGCTCGGCGCGGCGATGCTGGCGGGGGTGGGATGCGGGCTGTTCCGTGACCTGGACGAGGCGGCGGCGATGCGCGGCGAGGTGGAGTGCTTCACACCGGCGCTCGCCGGCGACGCGCGGGAGAGGCGGCTGGCGGGCTGGCACCGCGCAGTGAAGGGCGTGCTCAGGGCGTAGGCGGCGCTCCGCCTTCAAGGTAGAGATAATCGCTGTTGAACTCCCCCAGCGCAGCGAGCGCGGGGACGTCGAATATCTGCACCTGTCCCTTGCCGACCTCGGCCAGCCCCGCCTCGCGCAGCCGCCGGACGGTGCGGTTGATGTGGACGCTGGTGAGGCCACACGCCTCGCCCATGTCCTGCTGCGTCAGCGGGAAGTCGAACGCGCCGTCCTCCACGCGCCCGACCGCCGCGAGCCGGGTGTACGTCTCGCACAGGAGATGCGCGAGCCGCCCGGTCGACTCGAGGCGCCCCAGCCGGAAGATCCACTCGCGGTGCATCGCCGCGTCGAGCAGGCTGGAAAACCACAGCAGCCGCCCGAGATGCGGAAACGCCTCGATCAGCTCGGTCAGCCGCTCATGCGGCACCGTGGCGACGACGCATTCGGTCAAGGTCGCGAGGTCATGGTCGAGCCGCTGGAGCGGATAGCCGTGCAGATCCACGAAATCGCCGGGCAGTTCGAGCGACACGAGCTGACGATACCCGTCGCGCGCGTCCATGTAGCGACACATGATGCCCGAGATCAGCATCGTGCTATGCTTCACCGGCTCGCTGCGGCGGACGATGGTGCGGCGTGCGGGCAGCGTCACGGGCGCAGACAGCGCAGCTTCCAGCGCCGCGCGTTCCTCGGCGGACAGCTCGCGCCGCCGCCGCCCGCGCAGGAAATCGGCGGTCTTGCCGCATGCGTCCTGCTCGCCCATCAAGTCTCCCCGTTCGATCAACCGTGAGCCGTTGATCCTAAACGGGCGAAAGCGCAAGCAACTGGGTCAGGCGGCGGCGCGGTCCTCGAACAACGCGCCGAGCTCGCGCTTGAGGATCTTGCCGTTGGCGTTGCGGGGCAGTGTCTCGCGCGTGAAGCGGATCGCGACGGGCACCTTGAACGCGGCCAGGCGGGCGCGGACCCAGGCCTGAAGCTCCGCTTCGCTCGCCGCCGTGCCGGGCGCGAGATGGACCACTGCCGCCGGCTCCTCGCCGAGCGTCCGGTGCGGCAGGCCGATCACCGCCGCGTCCGTCACCGCCGGATGCGCGTAGAGCGCGTTCTCGACCTCGGACGAATAGATGTTCTCGCCGCCGCGGATCACCATGTCCTTGGCGCGGTCGACAATGAAGAGAAAACCTTCGTCGTCGAGTCGCGCGAGATCACCAGTGCGGACCCAACCGTCGACGAAGGTCTCGGCGGTCGCCTCCGGCTTGTTCCAGTAACCACGCACGATCATCGGTCCGCGCGCGTAGAGTTCGCCCACTCCGCCGACCGGCAGCTCGCGCGCGCCGTCCGGGTCCATGATCTTCAGGTCAGCGACTGCAACCGGCGGCCCGGCGCTGGTTGGACGATGGAGATAGTCCTCACCCGCCAGGCCGGTGACGGTCGCCATCGTTTCCGTCATGCCCCAGCCGTTGCCGGGCAGCGCCCCGAACTCCTCCCAGATGCGGCGCACCAGCTCGGGCGCGGACGGCGCGCCGCCATAGGCGATGCTCTCCAGGCTGGAGAGGTCGTAACGGTGGCGGTCGGGATGCTCGAGGAGCTGCCAGGCGATCGTCGGCACGCCGCCGGTCATCGTCACCCGCTCGCGCTCGATGATCTCCATCGCGCGCAGCGTGTCCCAGCGACGCATGAGAATCATCGTGCTGCCGGTGGCGACGCAGCCCATCAGCGTCGCGCTGCACGCAGTGACGTGGAACAGCGGAATGACGGTGAGCAGCACCTTGGGGCTGGGCTCGGGCGGGGTCTCGCCGCGGCGCAGGTACATGCGCGCCGCGTTGTAGCCGCTCGACAGGATGTTGGTGGTGAGGTTGCGGTGCGTGCCGAGCGCGCCCTTCGGATTGCCGGTGGTGCCGCTGGTGTAGAAGATGGTCGCGTCGTCGTCGGGCAGGACCTCCGCCCGGGGCAGCGCGGCGTCGGGGAGCGCGGCCCAGTCGCGGGGTGTGCCGATCAGCTGATCAAGCGACGTCGCCTCGCCCAATGGCCCGGTCGCGCGGGAAACGATCACCCGCTCCAGCGCGGGCAGGTCGGCGAGATGCGTCAGGACGCGCTCGTACCGCTCGCCATCGACGATCAGCAGCTTCGAACCGGAGTCGCGCAATCCATATTCCAGCTCCGCACCCGTCCACCACGCGTTGAGCGGCACCAAAATCGCGCCGATGCTCGCGACCGCGAAGAACGCGACCGGCCATTCGGGCAGATTGCGCATCGCCAGCGCAACCCGGTCGCCCTTGCGCACGCCCATGTCGACCAGCGCCGCTGCCAGCGCAGCCACCGCGCGGCCATGCGCCTCGTAGGTAACGCGCTCCTCCTCATGGACCACGAACACCCGCTCGCCATGCGCGCGGATCGCCTCCGCCAGCCAGCGCAGCGAAGGCGGCGCGTTCTTCCACACCCGCGTCGGCAGGCCGCGGATCGTGAGCGTCTCCGTCTCGAACTTCGCCCCCGGCGCGGTCAGCCGCCGCTCGCACTCGGCGAGCGACATCGCCGGCCAGGCCGGGTCGAGCGGGATCAGGGGCGCGCTGGCCAATGGAGCATCCTCTCTTGTCGCGGGCAAGGTTAGTGTTGATTCACGCCCCGCTCAAGCCGATAGGGCGGAGCGTTCGAACAAAGGGTATGGCCCGACATGCTTCCCGCCCGATCCGGCGACCACGCTTTCGACACCGCCCGGCTTGCGCGCGTCCGCGCCTTTCTGGACGCGCGGTATGTCGCGAGCGGCAAGCTGCCCCATGCGCAGCTGCTGGTCGCGCACGACGGCGAGATCGCGCATTTCTCGTCGCACGGCACCGCGCGCGAGGGCGGCGCGCCGCTCGCCGACGACGCGCTGTTCCGCATCGCGTCGATGACCAAGCCGATCACCTCCGTCGCGTTCATGATGCTGGTCGAGGAAGGGCTGGTCGCGCTCGACACGCCCGTCCACCATGTCCTGCCCGAGTTCAAGGGGGTGGGCGTCTATACCGGCGGCGGCGCGGGCGTGCCGTTCACGACCCGGCCCACCGCCGAGCCGATGCGGATGGTGGACCTGCTCCGCCACACCGCCGGCCTCACCTATTCGTTCCAGAACCGCTCCAACATCGACGCCGCGCACCGCGAGCTGAAGCTGGAAGCATGGCATGGCGGCTATGACCTGCAGGGGTTCGTCGCCAAACTCGCGGAGCTGCCGATCGAGTTCTCGCCCGGCGAGGGGTGGAATTACTCGGTCGCGACCGACGTGCTCGGCGCGGTGGTGGAACGGGTATCGGGGCAGGAGCTCGACGCATTCTTCGCGACCCGCATCTTCGCACCGCTCGGGATGCACGACACCTTCTTTCAGGTGCCCGCGGACAAGCTCGACCGGCTGACCGATTGCTGGGCGCTCGACGCGACGGGCAAGCGCGTGCTGTACGACCGTGGCGCGGACAGCATGTGGGCGCGGCGACCTACCCTGCTGTCGGGCGGCGGCGGGCTGGTGTCGTCGACGCTCGACTATCACCGTTTCTGCCGCTTTTGCCTGAACGGAGGCGAGCTTGACGGCGCGCGGCTGCTCGGGCGCAAGACGCTGGAGCTGATGACGCAGAACCACCTGCCCGGCGGCAAGGACCTGTCGACGCTATCCAAGTCGCTGTTCAGCGAGACGCAGAACGCGGGCACCGGCTTCGGGCTCGGCTTCGCGGTGACAATCGACCCGGTCCGCTCGATGGTGCCGGGCTCGGTCGGCGAATATTATTGGGGCGGGATGTTCTCGACCGCCTTCTTCATCGACCCGGTCGAGCGCGTGCATATGGTGTTCATGACGCAGCTGAGCCCGTCGAGCCTGTATCCGATCCGCCGCGAGCTGAAAACGCTGATCTACTCGGCCCTGAACTAAGGAACCACCGACCGATGCCTTCACCGATCCGCACCGAGCGTCATGACGACGTGCTCGTCATCATCTCCGACTCACCGCCCGTCAATGCGCTCGGCGCAGCGGTGCGCGAGGGGCTGGTCGCCGCGATCGGCGAGGGGGTGGCCGACGCTTCGATCAGCGCGATGGTGATCCGCTGCGATGGCAAGACCTTCTTCGCGGGCGCGGACATCACCGAGTTCGGCAAGCCCCCGGTCGGCCCGATGCTGCCGGTGGTGGTCGACACGATCGAGGCGAGCGACAAGCCGGTGGTCGCCGCGATCCATGGCACCGCGCTTGGCGGCGGGTGCGAGGTCGCGCTCGGCTGCCACTACCGCGTCGCGGTCCCCTCGGCGGTGCTGGGCACGCCCGAGGTCAAGCTCGGCCTGCTGCCGGGCGCGGGCGGGACGCAGCGGCTGCCGCGCGTGGCGGGCGTGGCGATAGCGCTGGAGATGTGCGCGACCGGCAACCCGGTCCCGGCGAGGAAGGCGGAGGCCGCTGGGCTGATCGACCGCATCGTCGGCGAGGACAGCCTTGAGGCGGACGCGATCGCCTTCGCGCGCGAGGTGGCGGGCAAGCGCCCCCTCCCCCGCGCGTCCGAGCGCGAGGCCAAGGCGGACCCGGAGGCGGTGGCCGCGTTCCGCAAGGCGAACGCGCGCAAGTTCCGCGGCTTCGAGGCACCCGAGGCGAACATCGCCTGCGTGGTCAAGGCAACCGAGGTGCCCTTCGCGGAAGGCTCTGCTTTCGAGCGCGAGCAGTTCATGCGGCTGATGACCGGCGTCCAGTCCGCCGCGCAGCGCCACCTGTTCTTCGCCGAGCGCCAGGCCGCGAAGATCGACGACGTGCCCGCCGACACCCAGCTCCGCCCGATCAAGCGCGTCGGCGTCATCGGCGCGGGGACGATGGGCGGCGGCATCTCGATGAACTTCCTGTCCGCGGGCATCCCCGTCACCATCGTCGAGATGCAGCAGGAAGCGCTCGACCGCGGCGTCGGCGTGGTGCGTAAGAATTACGAGGCGACCGCCGCCAAGGGTCGGATGAAGCCGGAGCAGGTCGAGGCGGCGATGGGCGCGCTCACCCCGACGCTCGGACTGGAGAACCTCGCCGATTGCGACCTCGTGATCGAGGCGGTGTACGAGAACATGGACGTGAAGAAGGAGATCTTCACGACGCTCGACCGCGTCTGCAAGCCGGGCGCGATCCTCGCCAGCAACACCTCCTATCTCGACATCGACGAGATCGCCAGCGTGACCGGCCGCCCGCAGGACGTGGTGGGCATGCACTTCTTCTCGCCCGCGAACGTGATGAAGCTGCTGGAAGTGGTGCGCGGGGCAAAGACCGCGCCCGATGTGCTCGCGACGGTCATGGCGCTGGCCAAGAAGATCAAGAAGGTCGCGGTGGTCGCGGGCGTCACCTATGGCTTTATCGGCAACCGGATGCTGATGCCGCGCCAGGTCGAGGCCAACAAGCTGCTGATGGAGGGCGCGACCCCGGAGCAGATCGACCGCGTCCATGTCGCGTTCGGGATGCCGATGGGGCCGTTCCAGATGGCGGATCTTGCGGGCGTCGACATCGGCTGGCACCGCGACCCTTCGCGCATCGAGAACATCCGTGACGCAC
>CAXTTU010000171.1:0-7188 GCA_964247225.1 uncultured Sphingomonas sp.
CGCTGGCGTACAACCGCGACCATGTCGCGCCGACGCTCCACCGCCGCGCGCCGGATGCGGCGGAAGCGGCGGCGCTCCGCAACCTCGACGCGGCGCTCGCCGCGCTGCCCGAGGGCGCGGGGGCGGAGGAGATCCAGAACCTGGTCTATGCAATCGGCAAGGAGCGGTTCGGGGCGGAGCGGCTACGCGACTGGTTCCGTGCGCTGTACGAAACGCTGCTGGGGTCGAGCCAGGGCCCGCGCATGGGCGGATTTATCGCGCTATACGGGGTGGCGAACACGCGGCGGCTGATCGCGGAAGCGTTGGCGGGGAGCATATGACGCCGCGCACCAGCATCACCCACCCGCTGCGCATCGACGCGGTCGCGGCCGGGCCGGGGCTGGGCCGTGTGGGCTTGAGCTTCTGTCCGGGCAAGCACCAGCCGCACGCGATGACGGGGGCTTGGGCGCGCGACCTCCATGCCGATCTCGACGCGATCGCCCTTTGGGGCGCGCGCGCGGTAGTGACGCTGGTCGAGGCGCACGAGCTGCGCGCGCTCCGGGTCGAGCATCTGGGCGAGGCGGTGGCGGCGCGGGGCATGCGGTGGTTCCACTTGCCGATCCGCGACGTGACCGCGCCCGGCGCCGAGTTCGAGAAGGAGTGGGCGAGCGTCGGCCCGGCGCTCCACGCGATCCTGCGCGCGGGCGAGAACGTCTTCGTCCATTGCAAGGGCGGGCTCGGCCGCGCGGGCACGGTCGCGGCGCGGCTGCTGGTGGAACTTGGGCAGTCGCCCGACACCGCGATCCGCGCGGTGCGCGCAGCCCGCCCGGGCGCGATCGAGGTCGCGGCGCAGGAACGCTACGTCCGCGCGCTGGGGTCGGCGGCATGAGCGACGAACGCGACCGGGCGCTCGGCTGCCTGCTCGGGCTGGCGGTCGGCGATGCGGTCGGGACGACGCTCGAGTTCCAGGCGCGTGACAGCTACGCGCCGCTGACCGATATGGTCGGCGGCGGGCCGTTCGATCTGGCTCCGGGCGAGTGGACCGACGACACCTCGATGGCGCTGGCATTGGCCGACAGCTTGGCGACACGCGGCGAGCTCGATCCACGAGACCTGATGAGCCGGTTCGTGAACTGGTGGCGTTGGGGCGAGTACAGCGTCACGGGCGAGTGTTTCGACATCGGCGTCACCACGCGCGAGGCGCTGGCGCGGTTCGAGCGCACGGGCGATCCCATAGCCGGCTCGACCGACCCCCAGGCCGCGGGCAACGGATCGCTGATGCGGCTCGCGCCGGTCGCGATCCGGGGCGGCGCGGGCATGCGCGCCGCCGCCCGCGAGCAGAGCGCGACCACCCATGCCGCGCCCGCCTGCCTCGACGCGTGCGAAGGCTATGCGCTGATCCTGCGCGCCGCGATCGACGGCGCGAACAGGGAGGCGGCGTTTCGCGCGGGCGAGGCGGTCGGCGCGGGCGAGCCGATCGGCGCGATTCTGGCGGGGTGCTGGCGGGGCAAGCCGCGCGAGGCGATTGCCTCCTCGGGCTATGTCGCGCACAGCCTGGAGGCGGCCTTGTGGTGTGTCGAGGGGACGGACACGTTCCGCGACGCGGTGCTGCTCGCGGCCAATCTCGGCGACGACGCGGATACCACCGCCGCGATCACCGGCCAGCTCGCGGGCGCACTGTACGGCGCGAGCGGCATCCCCGCCGCGTGGCTCGCGAAACTCGCCTGGCGCGAGCGGATCGAGGCGGCGGCGCTCGCGCTGCTGGAGGGCTGACATGCGCGTGTTCTTCGACGGTCGCCAGCTTCTCCACGCGCCCGCGCGCGAGTTTCACAATGGCGGGTGGACGCCATATTTCGAGACGCCCGCGCGGGCGGAGGCGATCCTCGCCGCGGTCGGGCCTGCCCAAGCGCCGACCGATCATGGCGACGCGCCGATCCTGTCGGTTCACGACGCGGGCTATCTCGACTTCCTCCGCACCGCCGCCGCGCGCTGGCGGGAGGCGGGGCGCGAGGGCGACGCGATCGGCTATGCGTGGCCGGTAGTGCGGCGGCGCGCGGTGGACCTGACCCGCATCGACGCGCTGCTCGGCCGCTACAGCTTCGACGCCTCCACCCCGATCACCGCGCACGCTTACGAGGCGGGCTATTGGAGCGCGCAGACCGCGCTGACCGCGCTCGACGCGGTGACGGGCGGCGAGCGCGCGGCGTTCGCCTTGTGCCGCCCGCCCGGCCACCATGCGGGCGCGGACTATTGCGGCGGCTATGGCCACCTCAACGCCGCCGCGATCGCGGCCCGGGCGGCGGGGCGGCGCGTCGCAGTGCTCGACATCGACTATCACCACGGCAACGGGACGCAGGACATCTTCTACGCGAGAGGCGACGTGTTCTACGCCTCGCTCCATGCAGACCCGCGGGGCGACTATCCGTTCTTCTGGGGTCATGCCGACGAGCGTGGCGAAGGCGCGGGCGAGGGCGCGACGCTCAACCTGCCGCTCCCGCCGGGCACGCGCGTCGACGCCTATCGCGCCGCGATGGCGCGGGCGCTCGACGCGGTCGCGCGGTTCGGGCCGGAGCTGCTTGTCGTCAGCTTCGGCGCGGACACCTATGCGGGCGATCCGATCAGCCGCTTCGCGCTGGAGACGCCCGACTATGCGACGCTCGCGCGCGACATCGCGGGCGCGGGCTGGCCGGTGCTGGTGGTGATGGAGGGCGGCTATGCGCTCGACGCGCTGGGCACCAACGTCGCGAGCTTCCTGAGCGGGTTTTGAGGAGAGACGGGATGCGTCGATTGTTGCCGCTGCTGCTGCTTGTCACGCCGGTGGCGGGCGTAGGCCAGACCATCGAGCCCGCGCCCTCGCCCGACGACAATGCCCGGCTGACCGCGCTGTTCGATACGGACCAGCATGACCGCAAACCGCCCGCCGGGCAGGCGATCGACTGGAGCAAGGTCGGGCCTGCCGATGAAGCGCGATGCGCTGAGGTTCGCAAGATGCTGGATTCTGGCGCGGTGAAGACCGGCACCGATTACTTACACGCCGCCTTTATCTTCCAGCATGGCGGCACACCCAATGACTATCTTCTCGCGCATACGCTGGCCATGACCGCAATGGCGAAGGGCCGCGCGAACGCAGGCTGGATCGCGGCGGCGACGCTGGACCGCTATCTGCAGGACACCGGCAAGCCGCAGATCTACGGGACGCAGTTCTCGCTCGCACCCAGCCACCCCATCTCGCAGGAACCATATGACCGCGCGCTGATCGGCGACGCGCAACGGCGCGCGGTCGGCGTTCCCGTGCTATCCGAGCAGGAGGCGCAGCGGCGCGAATGGGACGCCAAGCGGGCCGGGGCGACACCGCGCCCGTGACCGCCCCCATCGCCCGCGGCACCCCCGCCTATCGGCGGCTGACGCTGGCGATGCTGTTCGCGGGGTTTTCCACCTTTTCGCTGCTCTACGCCGCGCAGCCGTTGCTGCCGGTGTTCGCGCAAGCGTTCCACCTCTCGGCGGAGGCGTCCAGCCTTGCCGTGTCGCTCGCGACCGGGCCGCTGGCGGTCGGCATCCTGGTGTCGGGCGCAATGTCGGACCGGGTCGGGCGGCGGGGGATGATGGTGTGGGCGATGTTCCTCGCCTCCGCCTTCGGGATCGCGGCGGCGGTCGCGCCGGGGTGGCGCGCGCTGCTTGTCTGCCGCGTGCTGACCGGCGTCGCGCTGTCGGGCGTGCCCGCGGTGGCGATGGCCTATGTCGGTGAGGAGGTCGACGCGGAGTCGGTCGGCTCGGCAATGGGGCTGTATATCGCGGGCAGCGCGATTGGCGGCATGGCGGGGCGGCTGGCGGTGAGCCTCGTCGCGAGCGTCGCCGACTGGCGCTGGGCTTTGGGCGTGGTGGGCGTCGCGGGGCTGGTCATGGCCGAGGCATTCCGCCGCCTCGCCCCGCCCTCGCGCGGGGTCGCGCGCGCCGAGCCCGGCGGCGCGCCGCTGCTCCGCGACGCGGCGCTGCCGTGGCTGTACCTTGAAGCGTTCATGCTGATGGGCGCGTTCGTGACGGTCTATAACTATGCCGCGTTCCGGCTGGAGGCCGCGCCCTACCGGCTGGGCCACGCGGCGGTGGGGGCGATCTTCCTGCTCTACATTCTCGGCTCAGCAAGCTCGGCCTGGTTCGGCGGCGTCGCGGGGCGGGTCGGGCGAAGGCGTGTGTTCCCCGGGCCGGTGCTGCTGCTGGCGACGGGCGTCGCGCTCACCGCAGCGCGCCCGCTGGCGCTAGTGGTGCTCGGGATCGCGGTCGTCACGGTCGGCTTCTTCGGCGCGCATTCGATCGCGAGCACCTGGGTCGGGCGGCGCGCGGGCGCGGCGAAGGGGCGCGCGTCGGCGCTGTACCTATCTTTCTATTACCTCGGCTCGAGCGTGCTCGGCTCGGCGGGCGGCGTGGCGTGGACGCGGGGGCAGTGGCCGGGGGTGGTGTGGTTCTGCCTCGGGCTGAGCGCGGCGGCGCTGGCGGGCGCGGGGGTGCTGGCGCGGGTGCGACCGGTGGTGAGGCAAACCAAACCAGCGACGGAAGCGGCGTTGCTCTGAGCGCCGCCAAGCGAGCATCGAGCGGTCTGGTCCGGATCGCGCTCGGCACGCGCCGCTTATAGGTCGCGGGTAGGTCAGCCGTTATCAACTTCCAAGTGCGACAGCCAGTCTTGGGCGGCGTGTAGAATACGGATCACACGCACGCCGTCGCGGATCGGTTGGTAAAAGATCAGCAGCTTGGGAAAGCCCTCGACCCGCCACTTCTGAACATGTGTGAGCTTGTCGGACCGCGTGGTGACCGGTCCACCGAGGCCCGGCGTTTCCGCTAATTTGGTAAAGCTGCGGTCGGCGGCAACCAGAAATTGGTCGGCAGTTTCGGCGTCTGCCTCGCGCCGGAGCCAGTCGGCGTATTTCGTCAGGTCGCGAACCGCCGCCGAGCGAACGACAAACCGAAGGCGGCTCAGGATTGCAACCTGGCATCTCGCCGAATTTGGCTCACCAGCTCGGGCGTCCAGTCAAGATCCTCGCCTTCCAGCCCTTTCAACAGCTCCGCTTCCAGCCGCTCCTGCGCCTTCGCCTGCGCGTCCGCCTTGACCAGCGAGGCGAGGTAATCGCTAGCGCTGGCGTAGGAGCCATTCGCGACCTGATCGTCGACATAGTCGGCATAGGGAGAGGGCAGGTCGACACGGAGGTCCATGCGGGCGAAACTCGCATGGGAACGGGGCGGGCGCAAGCGTGGGGTCTGGAGAGAGTCATCCGCCCGACCGCGTCACGGGAGTAAATCCCGTGACGTCGAACGGCGCTTGAGCGCCGCCAGCCGGTCGAGCTGTTGCGGGCGCGCTTCGCTTGCCCGTACCGGCGCTTCGCGCCTACAACTTCGACGTCAACTCCGGCACGACTTTGAACAAATCCCCCACCAGCCCGATGTCGGCCACCTGGAAGATCGGCGCGTCCTCGTCCTTGTTGATCGCGATAATGACCTTGGAGTCCTTCATGCCCGCCAGATGCTGGATCGCGCCGGAGATGCCCACCGCGACATAGACTTCGGGCGCGACGATCTTGCCCGTCTGGCCGACCTGATAGTCGTTGGGCGCGAAGCCCGCGTCCACCGCCGCGCGGCTCGCGCCTACCCCCGCGCCGAGCTTGTCCGCGAGCGGCTCGATCAGCGCGTGATATTGCTCGGCCGACCCCAGCGCGCGACCGCCCGAGACGATCACCTTGGCGGAGGTGAGTTCGGGACGCGCGTTGGCGGCGATCTCGGAGCCGACGTAGTTCGATACGCCCTGGTCGCCTCTCGCCTGCACCGGCTCGACCGTCCCCGATCCGCCCTCCGCCGCCGCTTTCTCGAACGCGGTGCCGCGTACGGTGAGAACCAGCTTCTTGTCGCTTGTCTGCACGGTCGCGATCGCGTTGCCCGCATAGATGGGGCGGGTGAAGGTGTCCGGCCCCTCGACCGAGAGGATGTCGCTGACCTGCATCACGTCGAGCAAGGCGGCGACGCGCGGGGCGATGTTCTTGCCGGTGGTGGTCGAGGGCGCGACGAACGCGTCATGGTGCCCCATCAACTCGGCGACGAGCGGCGCGACATTCTCCGCCAGCGCGTGCGCGTAGGCCGCGTCGTCGGCGACGTGCACCTTGCCGACGCCCGCGATCTTCGCGGCGGCCTCCGCCACCGTCCCGACGCCCTCGCCCGCGACGAGCAGGTGAACCTCGCCCAGCTTCGCGGCGGCGCTCACCGCCGACAGCGTCGCGTCCCGGACGGTCTTGCCGTCATGCTCGACCCAGACCAACGTCTTCATTGCATTACCTTTAGACAGAGCAAAGCCTAATCCGTTCGTGCTGAGCGCAGTCGAAGCACGGGCAAGCGCACCGCAGTTGCCGTCCTTCGACTGCGCTCAGGACGAACGGTGAAGGAGCACTCGCCGCGCGCTACTTACTGATCCCCATCGCCGAGAGCTTCATCACCAGTTCGTCGACATTCGCCACCTTGACGCCCGCGGTACGCTTGCTCGGCTCGACGACCTTGAGCGTCTTGATCCGGGGCGCGACGTCGACGCCGTAATCGGCGGGCGTCTTCTGCGCCATCGGCTTAGACTTCGCCTTCATGATGTTGGGCAAGGAAGCGTAGCGCGGCTCGTTGAGGCGAAGGTCGGTGGTGACGATCGCGGGCAGCGGGAACTTGTCCGTTTCCAGCCCGCCATCGACCTCGCGCGTTACCGTCACGCTGTCGGGGGTAAGCTCCACCTTCGACGCGAACGTCCCCTGCCCCCAGCCGAGCAGCCCGGCGAGCATCTGCCCGGTCTGGTTGTTGTCGTCGTCGATCGCCTGCTTGCCGAGGATCACCAGCGACGGCTGCTCCTCCTCGACGATCTTGGCGAGGATCTTGGCGACGCCGAGCGGCTCCACCTTGTCCTGCGCGGTGACCAGGATCGCGCGGTCGGCGCCCATCGCCAGCGCGGTGCGCAGCGTCTCCTGCGACTTGGCCTCGCCGATCGAGACCACCACGATCTCGGTCACGCCCACCGCCTTCAAGCGGATCGCCTCCTCGACCGCGATCTCGTCGAACGGGTTCATGCTCATCTTGACGTTGGCGAGATCGACGCCCGACCCGTCCGCCTTGACGCGGGGTTTCACATTGTAATCAAGCACGCGCTTGACGGGGACGAGTACCTTCACCTGCCACACCTTTGAATGTCGTCATGCC
>CAXTTU010000172.1:0-7185 GCA_964247225.1 uncultured Sphingomonas sp.
CCGCCATCCGGCTCGGCTGCCGCGTCGCCATCGCCGCATCGAAACGCATCTGATGAGAGATCCCATGCGCCGCTCCCTGCTCCTCCTCGCGCTCATTGCCACCGCCGCGCCCGCCAGCGCGCAGCGCGTCGGCCCCGCCGATCCCAATGCGCCCCCGCCGCGCCAGGAAATCGGCCCGGGCGAGGTCAGCCACGAGGCGCCGGTCAATGGCATCCTCACGCTCTACGGCAATCAGCGCTGCCCAACCGATTCGGGCGGCAACGAGGTAGTGGTCTGCGTCCGCCGCTCCGCCGCCGAACAGTTCCGCATTCCCAAGGGGCTGCGCGAGTTCAAGGTGACGCCGCAAAATGAAAGCTGGGCCAAGAACCAGGCGGTGACGCTCGCCGCCGGGCAGGGCGGAATCGGCAGCTGCACCGCGGTCGGCCCCGGGGGCGCAACCGGCTGTCAGGTGCAGATGAACCGCACCGCCAAGGCGGAGAACCGCGAGCGCAAGAAGGACGAAACGCCCGACCTGACGGGCTATTGACGCCGCCGCCGCCAAGCGGATGATGCCGCGCGGGGGGAGAAACATGGCGACCGCGTTCCTGAAGCTCGACGCCCGGCCCAAGCCGATCAGCGCCGATCGTTACGAGCGGGTGCTCGCCTGTGCCGCGGCGGCGCTGTTCGTTGCGGCGGTCGTCGCTATTGTGCGCGGGCGCACGGAATGGGCGCAGGTGCCCGCGCTGATCTGGCTGCACCTCGCGACGATCCTTGTCGCCACCGGCCTCACGCCGGTCATCCTGCTGTGCCGCCGTGGGGACGCGCGGCACCGCCTGCTCGGCCGCGTTTGGGTACTCGCAATGCTGGCGAGCGCGGCGCTGACGCTCGGCATCCGCGTAATCCGCCCGGGGCATTGGAGCTGGATCCACCTCCTCTCGCTCTACGTCCTCGCCAACGCGCCGCTGATCTGGTGGAGCGCGCGCACCCGCCGCCTCGACATGCACCGCGGCACCGTGCGCGGCATGGTCACGGGCGCGCTGGTGATCGCGGGCTTCTTCACCTTTCCGTTCGGGCGGATGCTCGGGCGCTGGCTGTTCGGCTAACGCGCCCGTCTAACGCCGCGCACCCGGTGCCAGACGAAGAAGGCGATCGCGGCCACCAGCACGAACGCGATCACCGCGTCCGCGCGGTGAAACCACGCTTTCAGCCGCGGGTCGCTGTTCCATCTGTCCCCAAGCGTCATCCCCACCCAGGCGAGCCCGAAACACCACGGCCAGGAGCCGACGAACGTATAGATGTGGAACGGGACCAGCCGCATCCGCGCCACCCCCGCCGGGAAGGCGATGAACGAGCGGATCACGGGCAGCAACCGCCCGATCAGCACCGCCCCGCCGCCATAGCGCGCGAAGAACGCGTCCGCGCGGTCGAGCTCGTCGGGGCCGATCAGCAGCCAGCGCCCATAGCGCATCGCCAGCGGTCGCCCGCCGCGCTTGCCGATCTCATAGCCGACCAACGAGCCGATGTTGCACCCCAGCGCCCCCGCCGTCGCCGCCAGCACCAGCGAGAACCGCCCGGTCGATACCAGATACCCCGCGAACGGCATGATAATCTCGCTCGGCAGCGGCACGCACGCGCTCTCGATCGCCATCAACAAGGCGAGCCCCGGATAGCCCCCGCCCGCGATCACGGCGGTGATGACGCCCGCCAGCGCGGTAAGGATTCGCTCGATCATGCCCGGGCCCTAGCGCGGGCGGGTGGCCGGGGGAACCTCGCGCGACCCCGGCGGTTCGCACCGCCATGGACCTTACTCTGAACGACGGCCGCACGATGCCGCAGCTCGGCCTCGGCACCTGGCAAATCGCGGACGCGCAGGCGGCGGCGGTCGTGCGGCAGGGGCTCGACATCGGCTATCGGCTGATCGACACCGCCGCGGTCTACGGCAATGAGCGCGGGGTCGGCGACGGCTTCAAGGCGAGCGACGCCTGGATCACCACCAAGTTGTGGAACAACCGCCAGGGCGACCCGGAGGCGGCGCTCGACGAGAGCCTCGCGCTGCTGGGCCTCGACGCGGTCGACCTGTACCTGATCCACTGGCCCTCGCCCGCGCTGGAGAAATATGTCGACGCCTGGCGCGCGCTGGTCGCGCTGCGCGAGGCGGGCAAGACGCGCTCGATCGGCGTGTCGAACTTCTTGCCCGAACATATCGACGCGATCGTCGAGGCAACGGGTGTCACCCCGGCGGTCAACCAGATCGAGCTCCACCCGCACTTCCAGCAGCGCGAGGCGCGCGCCTATCACGAGGCGCACGGCATCGTGACGCAAAGCTGGAGCCCGATCGGGCAAGGCAAGGGGCTGCTCGACGACGAGCGTATCACCCGCATCGCCGCCAAGCACGGGCGCAGCGCCGCGCAGGTCGTCATCGCCTGGCACCTCGCGCACGGCCTGTCCGTCATCCCCAAGGCGAGCGGGCGCGAGCACTTGACCGACAACTTCGCCGCGCAGGACTGGATGCTGGACGCGGAAGACATGGCCGCAATCGACGCGATGGACTCGCCCGACGGACGGCTGGGCGCGGACCCGCGGACGTCGCCGTACATCTGAGCGCGGATGTGCCTGAGCGTCAGCGTGGACGCATCGCATTGGCCACCGTTTCCCGTCACCCCGGCCTTGTGCCGGGGTCCAACGTAGTCCGCGTGGTTCTCGCCGCCGAGCGGACCCGCAGGTGGAGCCGACGCCAGTGCAACGGCTGCCGACGTGGTGCGGTCACCCTGCGCGTAAGCACGCGGAGACGGTTGGACCCCGGAACAAGTCCGGGGTGACGAAAGGCAAGTAGGTTAGGGTCAAAATCACCCCGCCCGCTCCATCGCGTCCTTCACCAGCCTGAGGTCTTCCACGAACCGCGCATATTCGTCCCGCGCCCGGTCCGCCTCCGGGATGCGCAGCAGGAAGCTCGGGTGGACGGTGATCCACGCCTCCCCGCCCTCGCCCGGCAGCTGCAACGCCCTCCCCCGCTCCTTGCCGATCGTCACCACCCGCCCGAACAGCGACCGTGCCGCCGTCGCGCCGAGCGCCACCGTGACGCGGGGGCGGAGCAGCATTTGTTCCTGCTCGATCCACCAGCGGCACGCCTCGATCTCGCCCGCGTCGGGCTTGGCGTGGATGCGCCGCTTGCCGCGCGGCTCGAACTTGAAATGCTTCACCGCGTTGGTGACGTACGCATCCTCGCGCGCGATGCCCGCGTCGCCGAGCGCGCGGTTGAACATCTGCCCCGCCGGGCCGACGAAGGGCTTGCCCGCGAGGTCCTCCTGGTCACCCGGCTGCTCGCCGACGAACATCAGCCGCGCCGTCACCGGCCCTTCGCCGAACACGGTCTGCGTCGCGGGCTTGTAGAGGTGGCAGCGGGTGCAGGCGCTCGCCTCGTCGCGCAGCGCCTCCCACGCGACCTGGCTGTTGCCGCCCACCTCACCGCGTGCCGTGTCGATCATGCCCAACTCCCGCGCCCGCGCGCCCGCGATCAGCTCGGACACCAACGCGGTCTCGGGCATGTTTTTCCAATATTTACGCGGCATCTCCTTCATCATCGCGCCGACTTTCAGGCGCGCCGGATTAAAGATGCTCGCGTAATAGGTCTTCCACACCGTCTCGGTCGGGTCGCCGTCGGGCGCGTCGCCCTTGCTCGCGCCCGGCCCCTGCTCCAGCCGCTCGCCGTCCCAGTGGAGCGACACCTCCGGCGTCAGGATCGACCAGCGCATCGACGCGAAGCGGTTGACGAAGAACGCCGCGTTGGCGCGGACGATGTGGTGCTCGGGCTCGAACCAAGCGACGTAGCGCGAGCCGCCCGCATCCTTGACTTCGCGGAAGCGGAGAAACGCGCGCATCTTGTGGATGTCGCGCCGCACGCCTTTGGCGAGCGCGTCGAGGCGGCGGACGAGCGGGTCGGCGGCGTCCTCCATCAGCTTGGGCGCGGTGCGCAGGCGGTCGAGCGCGGTGTAGAGCAGCGCGAACCGCTCGCGGTCGTTCGCCAGCACGACGTTGCGCGCGGTGTCGAGGAACAGCCGCGGGACGGACAGCGCGGGGCCTGCGACGGGCGGCGATGGCCTCGCATTCGCTTGCCCCGCGAACAGGTCGCCCGGCGCGTCGCCGACCTGCCATACCACATCGCCCGGCGGGACGCCTTCCGCCGCAAGCGCGCGCGCGGCGTCGCGCCAGCCGTCGAAATCGTCGGCGTCAGCGAGCGTGACCAGCCTCATCGCCGGTTGCCGTAGGGGAGGGATGCCATGTCCTCCCGTGGCACAATCAGCGCCTGCGGGGCAAAGCCTAGCCGCTTAGCCGCTATGGTGGCTTGTGATAGGCCACGCCGATGACCGGTCGCGCGCTCCGATCCGACCCCGCCGCCGCCGCGCTGGCGATGCTGTTCGCGGCGCTGGCGCTCTATGGTTGCTGGTCGTTCCCCGGCCTCGTCGCGCGCTGGGGCGTGTCGCCGCTCGGCGTGGCGTTGCTGCTCGGGTGGGGTGTCGTCGCGGGGTGGGCGTTATCATTTCTCGCCCGCAGGCCGGGCAAAGGCGAGTGGGCCGGGTTCGCACTGGTCGCGCTGCTGCTCCGGCTGGCGGCGCTGGCGATCACCGCCGGGCGCGAGTCGCCGAGCGACCCACATTGGTATCTGGTCCTGGCTCAGCACGTTCTTGATGGGCAGGGGCTGACCCTGTTCGACCCATCGATGCAGCATCAGGTCTGGGCCGAGTTCCCGCCTGCCTATCCGCTGCTGCTTGCCGCGTGGGGCGCGGTAGCGGGACTGTCGCCGCTGGCGGTGCTGTCACTTTCGACGCTCTTCGACCTCGGCGCAGGCATGCTGATCGCGCGGCTCGGGCGACGGCTAGGCGAGCCTGGTGCGGGGCGCGCGGCGGCGGCGCTGTACCTTGTTTGGCCGTCCACCCTGCTGTCCGCACCGCTCGCGCAGAAGGAGAGCCTCGTCGTCCTGCTCGTGCTTTGCCTCGCACATGGCTGGCTATCGGCGGAGCGCCCCCGCCTTCGCACGGCGCTAGCGATCGGCGTGCCCGCCGCTTGCCTCGCGCTCACGCAACCGGGCATGGCCGCGCTCGCCGCGCTGTTCGGCATGGCGCAGCTGCCGCGGCTCGGCTGGCGTCGGTTCATTGGTGTCGCGACGAGCGGTGCGCTGGTAACGGTCGCGGCGATGTTGCCCTGGTGGTGGCGCAACTGGACCGTGTTCCACGCTTTCGTGCCGCTCACCAGCATCGGCGGGCTGTCGCTGTGGATTGGGGAGAACCCGGAGGCGACCGGCAACTGGATGGCCTATCCGCGCGTGCTGCTCGGGCTCGGCGAGCTCCAATGCGCGCGCGCCGCCGGGCACCTCGCGACGGCGTGGATGGCGGGGCATCCGGCGGAGGTACTCCGGCTCAACGCCGCCAAGCTGGTCCGCGCAGGCGGCGTGGCGCAGTTCGCGCTGGTCCGGCTCGCGGCGATGCACCCCGCCCCCGCACAGGCGATCACCACCGCGTTGCTCCCCGTTTCGCAACTGGCGCACCTGCTGCTGCTCGGCGGCGGCGCAGCGGGCCTAGTCCTCCGCCGCGACCGGCGCCTCACCGCGCTGCTGCTCGCAATCGTCGCGCAGCTGCTGCTGTTCGGCGTCTGGTTCGAGTTCAGCGAGCGCCACCGCGAACTCCTCACCCCGTTCCTGCTGCTCGGCATCGCAAGCGCGGTAACGGCCCTCAGGCGGCGAACAACTCCAGTTGCTCCTTCTTGGGCGCAACCAGCGGCTTGAGCTCCGCGCGGTCGGCGAGCGCCACCGGCCGCCAGTCCTCCGCGACGAGGAACGGCCGCACCTTGGCGATCGACACGGTCAGCCGCGCGACATCGTCGAGCCGCAGCCGCCGCCAGCGCCGCGCGGCGACGATCCGGTCCACCGCCTTCACGCCCAACCCCGGCACCCGCAGCAGCGCCTCGCGCGGGGCGCGGTTGACGTCGACGGGAAAGCGATCGCGAAATTTCAACGCCCAGGCGAGCTTGGGGTCGATGTCGAGCGGGAGCATTCCCGTCGCGTCGTCCGCGGCGGCGACCACTTCGGCGGGCTGGTACTCGTAGAAGCGCATCAGCCAGTCGGACTGATACAGCCGATGCTCCCGCATCAACGGCGGGCGCTGGAGCGGCAGCACCGCGCTCGCGTCCGGTATCGGGCTGAACGCGGAGTAATAGACGCGGCGTAGCCCGAACCGGTCGTACAGCGTCGATGCCTTGCGGACGATATCGCCATCGGTGGCCGCGTCCGCGCCGACGATCATCTGCGTCGACTGGCCCGCGGGCGCGAAGCTAGGGGCGGACTTGAACTTTCTGCTCGCCTCGCCGGTGTCGGCGATCGAGGTCTTGAGATCACCCATCGCTCCCTCGATCCGCGCAGCATCCTTCTCGGGCGCGAGCCGCTTCAGCCCGCCGACGGTCGGCAGCTCGACGTTGATCGACAGACGGTCGGCATAGAGCCCGGCCTGATGAACGAGCTCCGGATCGGCGTCGGGTATCGTCTTGAGGTGGATATAGCCGCGGAACTGATGATCCTCGCGCAACGACCGCGCGACCTCGACCAGCTGTTCCATCGTGTAGTTGGACGAGGCGATGATGCCCGACGAAAGGAACAGCCCCTCGATATAGTTGCGCCGGTAGAATGCGAGCGTGAGGTTCACCACCTCCTCCGCCGTGAACCGCGCACGGCGGACGTTGGAGCTCCTGCGGTTGATGCAATAATGGCAGTCGAAAATGCAGCTGTTGGTCAGCAGGATCTTGAGCAGGCTGATGCAGCGGCCATCGGGCGCGTAGGCATGGCAGATGCCCATGCCCTCGGTCGAACCCAGCGCCTTGCCCCCGCCCGCGGCATCCCGGCTGTTGCGCTTGGCGGTGCCCGACGACGCGCAGGAGGCGTCATACTTGGCGGCATCCGCAAGGATCTCGAGTTTCTGCCGGACATCGAGCTGCGCCATCGCGTTCGATATACGTTCGCGGCGGGGCGGCAACAAGCAGTGCGCACCCGCGGGATAACTTCCATCAGCCGGTCAGGGGAGCCAATCTGCTGCCCCAACGGAGTCCTCACAAAGTACCACCTTGTGGGGCTTGCCTTTACCCCTGGCGCGCCTTGAAGCGGCGGTTGGTCTTGTTGATCACATAGGTGCGCCCGCGGCGGCGGATCACGCGGTTGTCGCG
>CAXTTU010000173.1:0-7151 GCA_964247225.1 uncultured Sphingomonas sp.
GACCGTAGCTTCACCTTCGAGACCAAGACGCCGCCCGCGACGTTTCTGATCAAGAAGGCGATGGGGCTGAAGTCGGGGTCCAAGGAGCCGGGCAAGACCTCGGCGGGGACGATCAAGCGCTCGCAGCTGAGCGAGATCGCGCAGACCAAGATGAAGGACCTCAACGCCAACGACATCGAGGCGGCGACCAAGATCATCGAAGGCAGCGCGCGCGCGATGGGCGTGCAAGTGGTGGAGGGCTGACCCGTGGCTAAGCTGACCAAGAAGCAAAAGGCTCAGGCGATCAACCCCGAGCAGCTCCACGGCGTCGACGAGGCGATCGGCATCGCCCGCGCCAACGCTACCTCCAAGTTCGACGAAACGATCGAGGTCGCGCTGAACCTCGGCGTCGACCCTCGCCATGCCGACCAGATGGTCCGCGGCGTCGTGAACCTGCCCAAGGGCACCGGCAAGACCGTCCGCGTCGCGGTATTCGCGCGCGGGGCCAAGGCGGACGAGGCGCGCGAGGCCGGGGCGGATGTCGTCGGGGCCGAGGACCTGATGACCACCATCCAGGAAGGCACGATCGACTTCGACCGCTGCATTGCGACTCCCGACCTGATGGGCGTCGTCGGGCGGCTCGGCAAGGTGCTGGGCCCCAAGGGGCTGATGCCGAACCCGAAGCTGGGCACCGTCACCATGAACGTCGCTCAGGCGGTCAAGGACGCCAAGGGCGGACAGGTAGAGTATCGCGTCGAAACGGCGGGCATCATCCACTCGGGCATCGGCAAGGCGAGCTTCCCGGCCGAGGACCTCCGCGCGAACTTCGACGCGCTGGTCGATGCGGTGGTCCGTGCCAAGCCGTCGGGCGCGAAGGGCAAGTACCTCCGCAAGATCGCGGTAAGCTCCACGATGGGCCCGGGCGTCAAGGTGGATGTCGCCGAGGTGAGCGGCGCGATTTAAGCCGGAGCGAGGCGCGCAAGCCCGCTTGCGCGCCGGTGCTTCACAAGGAGCACGCGAACGGTCGGCCAGCGTAGCGCAGCTACGTCTGACGTCACGGGATTTACTCCCGTGACGGCCCGTCCCCGCCGCCGAACCCCCACCACCGCACACCCTCACCAAGGCCGGGCTCACCCCCGGCCTTTTCCACGTCCGCATCCTCCCCCCGTCGCGCACCCCCCGGGTTTTTCCCCCGCCGTTCCTCCGACTGACGGGCACGCGCCAAAGGCCGTAGCGCCTCCTCACGGCCGCTGAGCGACGCTCCCGGCCCGGCCCGGACGCGATGATCGCGCCGCGCCCACCCAGAGGAGTTCAGCCCATGACCCGTCTCCCCATCGTCGCGGCGCTTGCCGCGGCCGCTCTCGCCGCGCCCGTCCTCGCGCAGGATGCCTCCGTCACGCTCGCCGCCTGGTCGACGCGGGTCGAGAGCGCGCTCGACCACAACCTCTACTACCCGACTGGCATGGGGGGCCGCATTCCCGGCTCGGGCGTGGTGCGCGTCAAGTTCAACTGCGGCGAGTCGGGGCGGCCCGACAAGGTATCGCTCTACCGATCGTCGGGCGATGCGGACCTCGACAGCGCGGCGCTGCGCTCCGTCCGCAAGATCGCCTCGCTCCATCCCCTCCCCGACGGGATGGGCCACGGCCAGCAATATGTCGCCACCATCCTCTATGCGCGCAGCTACGAGGATTATGACCAACAGGTCGCCGCGATGCGCGCGGCGGCGGTGAAGAACAATGCCTGGTTCAAGGGACCCGCAACGATCGCGCTGCTCGGCAACGGCGGCGGCGCAGGGAACTGACGCGGCGGCAGCCGCTCGATGAGGGGAAGGGCCGGGCTCACCCCCGGCCTTTCGTCCCCTCGCTCCCGCGGATCGCACGCATCCGTCGCGCTCACCTGACCCAAGGAGTCTTCAGCATGTTCCGTCCCTTCGCCATCGCCGCGCTCGCCGCCGCCATTGCCTCACCCGTGCTCGCGCAGGACGCCGCGCCGGTCACGCTTGCCGCCTGGTCCGCGCGGGTCGAGAAAGCGCTCAGCCACACCATCACCTACCCCACCCGGGTCGCGGGCAGGGAGGTCGGATCGGGCGTGGTGCGCGTCCGGTTCAGCTGCAGCGAGTCCGGGCGACCGGACCGGGTCTCGCTGTACCAGTCCTCGCACGACCCGGAGCTCGATCGGCTGGCGGTCCGGGCGGTCAGCAGGATGGCGACGCTGCACCCGCTGCCCGACGGGATGACGCACGGCCAGCAATATGTCGCCACCATCCTCTACGCCCGCGACCGGGCGAATTACGCGGCGCAGGTGCGCCAGCTCCGCGCCGCGGCGGTGAAGGGCAATGCGTGGTTCGGGGGCCCGACCGCGATCGCGCTGCTCGACGATGGCGGCGGCGCGGCGAACTGAGCCTGGAACATCGATGATGCCCCCTCACTGCCTCGCGTCGTGAGGGGGTCAGACCCTAGACGGCAACCTCTTCCGGCCACAGCACCCCCAGCACCGCCGCGCGAACCATCAGGTGCGAGCGGTTGGCGGCGCCGAGCTTCAGCCGGGCGTGCTCGACATAGGATTCGACGGTCTTGGGCGCGATGCCGAGCTCGAGCGCAATCTGCTTGGACGAGCGTCCCGCCCCCACCAGCCGCACGACCTGACACTCACGGTCGGTCAGCTGCTCGCGCCGCATTGCACCAGTCATGTCATTACCCCCGCCTCTCGGCACTAATCTGCATCATCAGGCGACCGCGTCGGCGCAGCTTTGGAGGCTGGCTCTGTCCGCTGCGCGCTGCCCTATGATAACGGAGATACCGCCGGATAGGACATATGCGACATCATATTGCCCGCCCGAGCATGGCACGGTCATATTCTTCCGGGTCATGCGCACAGAGGAACTGCACGTCCGCGCGCCGCTCGACCGAGAGCCGGCGCAGCCGCTCCTGGTTGAACATCCGGCGGGTGCGGTCGACCTCCATCAGCCGCTGATAGGCGCGTAGCCCCGGAGTACAGCGCCGCGTCGCCCCGCGCATCTCGCCGCGGTAGAAATAGGCGTCGCCCGCGTGGAGCAGCCACTCGCGGTCTCCACCGCGCCGGATCGCCACCCCCGCATGACCCCAGCTATGCCCGGGCAGCGGCACGAGCAGGATCTCAGGGGGCAGCCCCTCCAGCCCACGCACCGCGTCGAAGCCGAACCACCCCTCCCCCATGCTCGCGGGGTAGAGCCGCCAGCGGTTCACCCCGGCGAGCTGCGGCGGGCGATAGCGCGCATGGTGGACGACCCCGCGCGCGGGGCCCGTGGCGTCGCGATACTCAGCCTCCAGCACATGCACGGTCGCGTTGGGAAAGTCCTCGACACCGCCCGCATGGTCGAAGTCGAGATGCGTCAGCACGATGTGGCGCACGTCCGCCGGGTCGAGCCCCAGCGCCGCGATCTGCCGCACCGCGCATTCCTCTTCGCGCAGTTGGATGTTGAGCATCGCCCGCCACTGCCGGGTAATCCGCGGCGGGTGCCCATGCGGGTGCGCCACGTCGCGCAACCCATAGCCGGTGTCGACCAGCACCAGCCCGTGCGCATCGGTCTCGATCAACAGGCAATGGCACACCAGCCGCCCGGTCGCGCCCGAGCTGTACCCGTCGAACAGCGCAGCCCCGACGGGGCAGTCGGTGCCGCAATTGAGATGGTGGATGCGCATGGGAGGGGGCTTTCGCGTGAGGGGCGAAAGCTGAACGCGCAACGGAGAGTTTTGCTTCGGGAGCAGGATCTGGCGAGAATCCCGTTACCTAATCATCCGTCACCCCGGCCGTGTGCCGGGGTCCAACCCTCCGCGCGTGCTTGCGTTCGGAAGGGGTACGCCTGCCGCCGCACTGAATCCTCCCCCGCCGCAAGCACGCGGAGACGGTTGGCCCCCGGAACAAGTCCGGGGTGACGGCTTACCTAATCTGCCCTACCTGCTCCCGCCCCCCCTCCCGGCCCCTCAATCAACCGCCCCTCCCGCTCCGCCATCCGCTGGTCGCGTGCGTCCTTCTGCTCAGAGCGGCGCTTGAATTGGCCGAGCAGCTTCTCGATTTCCGCGTCCGTTTCCTCCGCCCGGTACACGCGGCGGTTGTGCGCGCGCCGGTCTTCGCGCAACGCGACGCGCTTGCGGTAAAGCCCCAAGAGGATGATCACCTGTTCGAACGTCATCCGCAGCAGCGGCGAAGGGCGCTGCGTCGCGCCCTCGATCCAGTCGGCCATCAGCTGCGTGGGGTCGAGCGAGGCGGTGGCGGATTCGAGCATCTCCGTCTCCAGCCGTTCATAGCCATGCTCCAGCGCCGCATCCATTCGGTCGGCGAAGTGGTCCGATTTCATCCGGCGACTGTAGATCGAGGTGTCGCTGATCCCCACCGTGTCGCTGGCCAGCTTGACGTTAGCGGTGGCGGCCAGCGTTTCGAGGAACATGCGCTCGCCATCGGCGGTGAGGTGCCCGGCGCGCGCTCGCTTGACCTGCAAGCAGCCATGCCGTTGCTTCGTCACCGTATATTCGCCGCCTTGTGTCTTGGCCGACGCGCCTTGGGGCGGGAGCGAGCCGTGCTTGGCAAGGTGCGCCCGCGCATAGGCGAGCGCCGCGTCCCATCGGGTCGCGAACGCGGGAAACTTGCGGCGACGCGCGTTCAGGGTCTGATACGGCACGCCAGCCCGCTCCGCCGACAGCTTTATATTCGCAGTCCGGCGCAGTTCCTTCAGGAACGCGTTGCATTGGTCGCGGTGCTCGAAGGGCATGTCGGTGAGCTTGGGCATGAGCGGAACTCCGGGTGAGGCGTTCCGGGTTCGTTCTCACACCGGGTCCAACATTGCAAAAGGGGGAGTGAACGCGCCCCATCGTCACCCCGGGCTTGACCCGGGGTCCCGCTTCTGCCTCGCCGCTCAGAAAAAAAGCGGGACCCCGGCTCAAGGCCGGGGTGACGGTTCGTTCGACTATGCGCCCTCAATACTGCCCCGCGAGCGCGTCCTCGATCGCCGCGACCTCGTCGGGGGTGAGCGCGAACAGGCGATACACGCGGTCGTTGATCTCCGCCTCGGCGGCGGCGACGCGGGCGCGCAGGGTGGCGGCTTCGGCGCGGCGCGCGTCGTACCAGCGCTCCCACTCGTCGCGCTCGGCCAGCGGCATATCGACGCCGCGAAACCGCTTGGCAAGCAGCGCGCGGAGGTCCTTGAACGACAGGTCGGGCCAGGCGCGGAACGCGGCGGTCGTCTCGATCGCGGGGTGTAGGTCGGCGAGGCGATGGAGGGTGCGGGTGATGAGCATCACCAGTTCCTCCGACGCCTTCTGAACTTCCGCACCGGCGGGGGCCAAAGCGACGAACTCAGAAGTGTTATCCGGTACGGGCAGGCGCGAGACATATTGCTCGCGCAGTTCGAGCCGCCACTGCCCGCCCCGCAGCGGTGACGCCTCGCCGAACAACGTCAACCAAGCAGGCTTAGACCCGAGGTACGCGACTAGCTCGCTTGAAGTCGTTGGCAGGAAGAACACCTTGTTTGAGACGTACATCTCGTCAGACACGATCGAGAACTTAGGTCCCTGGCTCATCTCGGGATAGACGATCTTGGATGAGCGAAAGCCGACCTCATACGCCGCCTGCGCCTGCTGCAACTCCCACCACTCCTGCTTCGTCGCGCGCGCCTCCAGCTTCGCACGGAACGGCAGCAACCAGTCGCGCACCGCCGGGTACGCCTTGATGTCCACGCGGTTCCGGGGCGTGTAGATCAGCCACAGGTCGTCGCTCTCCACCCGCCAGCGCTTGAGGTTCTCGCCGACCAGGAACGGCTTGAGCAGCTCGGCCGACCGCGCGTCGCGCTCGGCGCGCGACAGTACGAACGCGTCGTTGAGCCCGGTCTTGATACCATACAGCGGCGCGCCATACACCTCCGCCAGCGTCCGCCGCCCCGCCGCCATCTTGGCGCGGATCGCGTCCAGCCGGTCCCCCTCGAACCGCCAGCTTCCGCCCGTCAGCCGCGCGCGCGGCATCGCCTCCGCCTGCTCCTCGAACGCCGCCGACAGGTCGGCGGGCACCGCCTTGAGGTTGAGAAAGCGCAGCGCGCCCTCGCCCGCCTCGACCCCCGCGCCCGCCTTTTGCATGGTCAGGATCGCGGGATAGGTCGTCACGCCTCCGAACACCTGCAGGTCGCCGAAATCGACCACTGCTTCCAACGCCGCCACCTCGCCCAGATGCCGCCGCAGCGGCGCGCCCGACCCGGTGCGGAAGAAGGTCGACGAGCTGATATAGCCGAGCCGCCCGCCGGGCTTCAGAACGCGCAGGCCCAGCTCGAAGAAATAGGCGTACAGGTCCGCCCGGTCGGACACGACCGCATAGCGGCGCTCCAGATAGGGCTTGATCGGTTTCAACAGCTCCATGCGGACATAGGGTGGGTTGCCGAGGACGATGTCGAAACCTTCTTGATCCTCCCCGTTCACGGGGAGGGGGACCGCTCGCGAAGCGAGTGGTGGAGGGGCGGTAGCCCCGCGCGCACCCCCTGGGGCGACCGCCCCTCCACCATGCCGCTTCGCGTCATGGTCCCCCTCCCCATGAATGGGGAGGAGCTGAGAAGAGGACCGTTCACCCCCCATCACCCCCGGAAACGCCTCCCGCCACACGAACCGGCGATGCGTGTAGTTGCTGTCCTCAATCAGCGAGTCCCCGACCTGGATGTTGAGGTCCAGACTCTCCAGCGCGCGCCCGCGCTTCGCTGTCTTGAGCCACAAGGCGAGCTTGGTGATCTCCACCGACTCCGCGTTGACGTCGACGCCGTGGAGGTTGGCGGTAATGATCTCCACGTCCGCGTTGGGCGCGGCATAGTCGAACAACCCGCCCGCCAGCGCGCCCAGCCGGTCCCTCACCCGCCGCTGCTCGGCATGGAGGAAGTCGAATGCCGCAAGCAGGAACGCGCCCGATCCGCAGGCGGGGTCGACGATGCGCAGCGCGGTCAGCCGTTCGAGATACGCGCTCCAATAGCCGCGCTCCGCATCCGGCCCGCGCCACAGCACCACCCCGTCCGCGCCCTCGCCGTCCGCATACTCGGTCAGCAACGCCGCGCGCGCTTCCGCCAGCGTCAGCCCGATCGTGTGCTCGACGATGAAGCGGGTGACGAACTCGGGCGTATAGACGACGCCGAACCGCTTGCGCGTGGTCGCCTTGGGCGGCGCTTC
>CAXTTU010000174.1:0-7148 GCA_964247225.1 uncultured Sphingomonas sp.
GCCGCGCAGGATAGCGCGCGCGTCGCCGCCGAGCGCCAGCCCGCCATGCTCGTTGGCGACCAACGCACCGCGCGTCTGCAGCGCGCGCCCAACGCCCTTGAGCAACTGCGCGTCGGCCTCGTCCGCTATGCCGAAAACCGACAGCTTCTCATGCCCGAGCCGCAGCACCTTGTCGTCCGCCGCGCCGGTCAGCACCTTGCTGATGTGCCCGAGCCCAAAGCGTTGCCCGGTGCGGTACACCGCCGACAGCAGCTTGCGCGCGGTCTCCGTCGCGTCGCGGATGCCGGGCGCGGACAGGCAGTTGTCGCAATTGCTGCACTTGTCGGGCGGGGTCTCGCCGAAATGGCGCAGCAGCACCGCGCGGCGGCACCCGTGCGTCTCGACCAGCCCGGCCAGCGCGTCGACGCGCCCCCGCTCCGCCCCGCGCCGGTCCGCGGGCACCTCGTCGAGCCGCGAGCGCGCGAGCGAGAAGTCGCCCGGCGTCCAGAACAGATGCGCGACTGCCGGGTCGCCGTCGCGCCCCGCGCGGCCCGACTCCTGATAGTATCCCTCGATCGACTTGGGGAGGCCGGCATGGGCGACGAAGCGGACGTCGGGCTTGTCGATCCCCATCCCGAACGCGATGGTGGCGCACATCACCATGTCCTCGGAGGTGACGAACTCGGCCTGCGCGCGGCGGCGCTCGTCGGGGGCCATGCCCGCATGGTAATGCCGCGTCGGACGCCCGGTCCGCGCCAGCGCCGCCGCCAGCCGCTCCGTCCGGTCGCGCGAGGTCGCGTAAACGATTCCCGCGCCCGGCGTCCGGCGGATCAGCGCGGCAATGTGCGACCCCGCGCCGCTCCCTTGCGTGATCGCATAGCGGATATTGGGCCGGTCGAACCCGGAGATGATGAGCCCGTCCGCCGGGATGCCGAGCTGTTCGAGGATGTCGGCCCGCGTATGCGCGTCGGCGGTGGCGGTCAGCGCGAGCCGTGGCACGTCGCCGAACGCGTCGAGCAGCGGGCGGAGCAGGCGATAGTCGGGGCGGAAGTCATGCCCCCACTCGCTGACGCAATGCGCCTCGTCGATCGCGAAGAGGCTGAGCTTTGTGGTGCCCAGCAGGTCGCGGAAGCCGGGCTGCGACGCGCGTTCGGGAGCGATGTAGAGCAGGTCGAGCGCGCCCGCCTTGAATCGCGCGATCGACTCCGCGCGGTTCTCGTCCGCGCTGGTCAGCGTCGCGGCGCGCAGACCCACCGCTTCCGCCGCGCGCAGCTGATCGTGCATCAGCGCAATCAGCGGCGAGACGACGACGCAGGTGCCGTCCAGCATCGCGGCGGGGAGCTGGTAGCAGAGCGACTTGCCCGCGCCGGTCGGCATGACCGCGAGCGTCCGTTGTCCGGCGAGCACGCGCTCGACCACGTCGGCTTGCACGCCGCGAAAGGCGGAGAAGCCGAAGACGGATTTGAGCGTGGGGAGCGGGTCGAGCACCGCCCTCAGTTAGGCGAGCGACGCATCCCGGTGAAGCCCCGTGCGTTGGGGGCGGCATGGATCAGGTTCACGACAACGCGGTCGAGCACCGCTACGAGCTGACCGTCGATGGGCAGACAGCGATCGCCGCCTACACCGATGAGGAAGGCGCGAGAGTGTTCACGCATACGCTCGTCCCGCCCGAGCTGGAGGGTCACGGCGTCGGCACCCGCCTGGTCGCGGGCGCGCTCGCCGATGTGCGGGCGCGGGGGCTGAAGATCGTGCCGCAATGCCCGTTCGTCGCGGCCTATGTGGAGCGGCACCCGGAGACGCGGGACTTGGTAGCGACATAGAAGAAGTGTGCCTCACGCAAAGGCGCAAAGACGCTAAGAGTTATTTGCGCGGAGCGCTTTCAGCATCCACTAGCAGACTGCCGCTGACGCGGCGGGGCACCACCTCTTCGCGCCTTTGCGTCTTTGCGTGAGGCCATCCTACGCCGCCACGCTCTCCATCGCCGGGTAATCCACATACCCCTCCGGCCCCTGGCTGTACCACGTCCGCGGGTTGCCCTGGTTCAGCGGCGCGTGGGCGCGGAAGCGGGCGGGGAGGTCGGGGTTGGCGAGGAAGGTCCGCCCGAACGCGATCGCGTCCGCGACGCCGCGGTCGAGCGCTTCCTGCGCGTTGTCCTCCGCATAGTCGCTGTTGAGCACTAGCGGCCCGGTAAACGCTTCCCGGATCAATGGGCTGAGGCGCGGCACGTCGGTGCGCCCGAACGTCCCCTCCGGCCCGGGCTCGCGCAACTCGAGGAACGCAATGCCGATCTCGGACAGCGCGCGCACGGCCGGAATGAACACCGATGCCGGGTCGCTGTCGTCCACGCCCTGCGAGTCGCCGTTGGGCGACAAGCGAACGGCGGTGCGGTCCGCGCCCGCGACGCCCGCGACCGCCTCTGTCACCTCGCGCAGCAAGCGGATGCGGTTCTCCGGCGCGTCGCCATAAGCGTCCGTCCGGTGGTTCGCGCCGTCGCGCAGGAACTGGTCGATGAGGTAGCCATTCGCCGCATGGACCTGCACCCCGTCGAATCCGGCGGCGAGCGCGTTGCGCGTTGCGCGGCGGTAGTCCTCGATCACGCGCGGAATCTCGTCCGTGTCGAGCGAGCGCGCGGTCTCGAAGTCCTGCTTGCCCGCATAGGTATGCGCCTGCCCCTCGGTGCGTGTCGCGGAGGAGGACACGGGCTGTCCGCCGATCACCGACGAATGCACCTGCCGCCCCATGTGCCACAACTGACAGATGATCCGCCCGCCCGCCGCGTGCACCGCCTGCACCACCGGCGCCCACGCCTCGACCTGCTCGTCCGACCAGATGCCGGGCGCATAGGGCCAGCCCAGCCCCTCGCGGCTGATCCCGGTCGCCTCGGAGATGATCAGCCCGGCGCTCGCCCGCTGTGCATAATAGTCGGCCATGATCGGCGTCGGCACGAAGCTCCCCGTCGCGCGCCCGCGGGTCAGCGGGGCCATGAGGATGCGGTTGGGCGCGTGGATCGCGCCGAGCTGAACGGGGTCGAAGAGGCTGGGCATGGATGGTCCTTTTGCCTGACAGGCGCGAAATAGGGCGTTACGGGGCCGCGTGCATCGGCCCACGCCCCCAAGAAAAGCTGTCGCGTCGCCAAGCGGCGCGTCGCCCGCCGCCTGGGCGGCACTGCTCGGCGCCAACATCGCGCTGGCGTTCGGGCCGTGGCTGGTGCGGCTGGCGGACACGGGGCCGGTCGCGGCGGGCTTCTGGCGCATCGCGCTCGCCGCGCCGGTGCTGGTGGCACTGTCGCTGGCAAGTGGCGCGCGGCCGCGCGCGCTGGGTGCCGGGCTGTGGACGGCGCTGGCGATCGGCGGCGTGTGCTTCGCGGCGGACCTGGGCAGCTGGCACCTTGGCATCCTCAGGACCACGCTCGCCAACGCGACGCTGTTCGGCAACACCGCGACGCTGATCTTCCCGGTATATGGCTTTCTCGCCGCGCGCGCGTGGCCGACGCGGCTGCAGGCGCTCGCGCTGGTGTTGGCGGCGGCGGGCGCGGGGCTGTTGATGGGGCGGTCGTACCAGCTCGACCCGCGCCACCTCGCGGGCGACCTGCTGTGCCTCGCGGCGGGCATCCTCTATACCGGCTACTTCATCGCCATGGCGCGGGCTCGCGCGACGATGGGTCCACTCCCGGCGCTGGCGCTGTCGACGCTGGCGAGCACGACGCCGCTGCTCGTGTTCGCATGGGTGATGGGCGAGCGGATTTGGCCGCAGCATTGGAGCGCGCTGGTCGCGCTCGCCTTGTGCAGTCAGGTGATCGGGCAGGGGCTGATGATCCAGGCGCTCGGGCGCTTCTCGCCCTTGGTGGTCGGCGTCGCGCTGCTGGTCCAGCCGGTCGTGTCGGGCGCGATCGGGTGGATCGTTTATCAGGAGCGGCTCGGGCTCGCGGACCTGGTCGGCGCGGCATTGGTCGCGGCGGCGCTGGTGCTGGTGCGCGAACGTGACGCACGCGGGGCAAAGGCGTAAGGACGGCGCATGACGCTGCCCCCCGACCCCACGCTCGACGAGATCCGCGCCGCGCTCGCCCCCGGCATCGCCGCCAATGCCGCGTTCGATGGCTGGACGGCAGCGGCGCGCGAGGCGGCGGCGTACGCGGCGGGGGTGGACCGCGACCTCGCCGCGCTCGCGTTCGGGGGCGGCGCGACGGCGATGATCGACGCGTGGTTTGCCGACATTGACCGGCAGATGGCCGACGCCGTCCCGCTCGAGGCCTTGGCGGCGATGAAGGTGCGCGAGTGCGTCACCGCACAGGTGGAGGCGCGGCTGGAGGCGATCGCGTTCGACCGAGAGGCGCTCCGCCGCGCGCTGGCGGTGCTCGCCATGCCGCAAAACCTCGCGACCGCGGCCCGGCTCGGCTGGCGGACGGCGGACCTGATCTGGGCGCGCGCGGGCGACACGGCGACCGACTATAACCATTATACCAAGCGCGCGTCGCTGCTCGCCATCTATGGCGCGACCGTCACCGTGTTCCTCGACGACGAGAGCGATGGCTTCACCGACACGCGCGCGTTCCTCGCGCGGCGGGTCGAGGGGCTGATGCGGTTCGAGAAAGCGAAGGCGGGCGTATTCGCGCGGGCGCAATACCGTCCGAGCCTGACCCGCTTCATCGGGCGGCTGCGCTACCCGGTGTGGTGACGCGCTCCTATTGATACTCACTCGCAAATCACTATATTGCTGTGGATGAGTTCGCTCAGCCTCGAACAGCTCCCGCAGCGCCAGCGCGCCACCGTCGCGGGCATCGACTGGGCGCGGCTGGCGGAGCCGGAAGCGCGGCGGTTGCGCGAGTTCGGCTTTGAGGAAGGCGTCGGCGTCGAGGTGCTTCACCGCGCGCGGCTCGGCGGCGGGCCGATCGCGTGCCGGATCGGGCGGATGACGGTGGCACTCCGCCGCACGGTTGCCGCCACGATCCACGTCGCGGCCTGAGCTAGCGCCATGCATGCCGCGCCGCTCGTGGCCCTGGTCGGCAATCCGAACGCAGGCAAGAGCGCGCTGTTCAACGCGCTGACCGGCGCGCGGCAGAAGGTGGGCAACTATCCCGGCGTCACCGTGGAGCGCAAATCGGGCCGCTTCGCGCTCGACGATGGCCGCCCGGTCGAGCTGGTCGATCTCCCCGGCGCGTACAGCCTCGACCCCGCGAGCCCCGATGAGCGCGTCACCCGCGACGTCGTCACCGGTACGCAAGCGGGCGAGCGGCGGCCCGATGCGATCGTCTGCGTTGTGGACGCCTCCAACCTCGACAACCATCTCCGCTTCACGCTCCAGCTGGTCGCGCTCGGGCTGCCGGTGGTGGTCGCGCTCAACATGATCGATCTTGCCGAGCGCGACGGGCTGACGCTCGACGCGGGCGCATTGGAACGCGAGCTCGGCGTCCCCGTCGTTCCCACCGTCGCGGTCCGCCGCCGTGGCCTCGACCTGTTGCGCGAGCGGGTCGCGGCGCTGGTCGGGCGCAGGCCCACCGCGCCCGCGCCGGTGCGCGGCATGGCGGAGCTTCAGCGCGAGGCGCGCCGCATCGCTGCAGCCGCGACGCTGTCGGAGACGCCCGTGCGCCGCTGGGGCCACGCATTCGACTCGGTCGCGCTCCACCCGGTCGCCGGGCCGCTGCTGCTGGCGGCGATCCTGTTCGTGATGTTCCAGGCGGTGTTCGCGGCGGGGGAGGCGCCCGCCGACGGCATCGCCGCCGCGTTCGACGCAGGTGGCCGCTGGGTGAGCGGGGTGCTGCCCCCGTCGGTGCTCCGGTCGCTGCTCACCGATGGCGTCATCGCGGGGGTCGGCGCGGTGGTGAAGTTTCTGCCGCAAATCTTGATCCTGTTTTTCTTCATCCTGCTGCTGGAGGCGTCGGGTTATATGGTCCGCGCCGCCTTCCTAATGGACCGGCTGATGGCGAGCGTCGGCCTGTCGGGGCGCGCGTTCATTCCCTTGCTGTCGAGTTTCGCCTGCGCGGTGCCGGGCATCATGTCGACGCGGACGATCGAGGACGAGAAGGACCGGCTGACCACGATCCTGATCGCGCCGCTGATGACCTGTTCCGCGCGGCTGCCCGTCTACACGCTGGTAATCGCCGCGTTCATCCCCGATCGCCGCGTTGCGCCGCTGGTGGGGTTGCAGGGGCTGGTGATGTTCGGGTTGTACCTGCTCGGCGTCGTCGGCGCGTTTGTTGTCGCACTGGTGCTCCGGCGCACCGTCACCAAGGGCGCGTCGTCGGGCTTCATGATGGAGATGCCGAAATACCAGATGCCCCGCCTGCGCGATCTCGTGCTGGGGCTGTGGAGCCGCGCGGCCATCTTCCTCAAGCGTGCGGGGACGACCATCGCCTTCACCACGGTGGTGCTGTGGGCGATGCTGAGCTTTCCCAAGCCGCCCGCGGGGAGCCCGGAGTCGCCGGTCAACTATTCGGTCGCCGGGCGGATCGCGAACGGCATCGCGCCGGTGTTGAAGCCGATCGGATTCAACCGCGACATCGCGCTGGCGCTGATCCCCGCGGTTGCCGCGCGCGAGGTGGCGGTGGCGGCGATCGGCACCGTCTACGCGGTCGACCATCCCGACGCGGGCGCGGACAACCGGGCGATGCTCACCAGCCTGCGCCATCGCTGGAGCCTCCCCACCGCGCTCGCCTTCCTGATGTGGTTCGTGTGGGCGCCGCAGTGTATCTCGACCATCGCGGTGACCAGGCGGGAGACGAACGGGTGGAAATGGCCCTTGGTCCAGATCGGCTATATGCTAACGCTGGCCTATGTCGCCTCCGGGGCGACCTATTGGGCGGCGGTCGCCCTCGGGCTTTAGGAGCGGGTACGGCATGGCGGGCAGCGTCAACAAGGTGATCCTGGTCGGCAATCTGGGCCGCGACCCGGAGGCGAAGTCGTTCCAGAACGGCGGCAAGGTCGTGAACCTGCGCATCGCGACGTCCGAGTCGTGGAAGGACCGCGCCTCGGGAGAGCGCAAGGAGAAAACCGAGTGGCACCAAGTCGCGATCTTCGACGAGCGGATCGGCGAGACCGCGGAGAAATTCCTGCGCAAGGGGTCCAAGGTCTATATCGAGGGTCAGATCCAGACGCGCAAATGGCAGGACCAGTCGGGGGCGGACCGCTACACGACCGAGGTGGTGGTGCCGCGCTTCGGCGGGGTGATGACGA
>CAXTTU010000175.1:0-7136 GCA_964247225.1 uncultured Sphingomonas sp.
CGACATGGTAATAGCTCGCCTGCCCGTCGAACCCGGTCAGCGGCCCGAAGGCGAGCTCGCGGTGAAAGCGCACACCGCCTTCATAGGTCCAGCTCGTCTCCGGCCTGGTATTCGCGACGAAGAAATTGAACAGCCCCTGGCTGCCGAGCGCGAACGGGGACAGGCCCGCCGCGGCGCTGGTCTGGAACTGGCGGACGTTCTTCTGGACGTTGGCGAACAGCTGCGCATTCGGGGTCACGTCCCACAGCGCACCTATCTCGGGCAGGAACGCTTGCGTGGTGTTGAGCCTGCCAACCGGCAGCCCGATCGAGCCGGTGAACGATCCGGGGATCGGCTGCACCGGCACGGCCTGCGTCGCGCGCTGAAACGTGCTCTTGAACCCGGCGAGGACCGTCACCGTCGGGAGCAGGCGCCAGCTATCCTGGAGGTGCGTCTGGATCTCGTCGACGCGAACCTGACTGCCATATTGGGTGATGAGCGCGGTTTCATAGTTGTACGGCCGCGTATAGGGCGAGGTCGGCGCGTTGACGCCCAGCGCGTACCAGCGGCGGTAGGCGGACGACTCCTGATGCTCGTACCATCCGCCCAGCTCGATCTGATGGCGGCCGAGGTCGAGGCGGAGCGTCGAGATGACGCCCTCGCGGTCGATCTGATATTCGGTCGTGCGCGATGCGAGCCCCGACCCGCCGAAGATCGTCGACAGCCGCGCCAGGTTCGCGGGCGTGGTCGCCACGCCGCCATCCGGCGAGGGGTAATAGAAAGAAAACAGCTGCGGCAACCCCGCCGCGGTGATCGGCCCCGCGACGACGCCGACGCCGTCGTCATGGTGGAAATAGGGCTGGTTCGACCAGGTCACATGCGGCGCGACGTTCCAGTCGTACTTGAGGTAGCCGAGGTAATCGGTGCGTTGCGCGTCGCTATAGTAATTGGAATAGTTCGACCCCGCCGCCGCATAGATCGGCGCACCGTTATAGGCGAGCTGGTTGGCATAGTAGCTGAGTGCGGCGGGGAAGTTGGGGTACAGGAACGGGCGGGTATAGGGCTGGTAAGTCTGCGTCGCGGAGACGACGGTCGCGTCCTCGTTCGGCTCGGTCTTGTCGGAATAAGCGAAGTACGCGGTCGCGCGTCCGTTGCTGTCCTGGTGGACGAGCTTGAAATTGGCCTGGTAGCCGCCTTGGTGCCCCGCAAAGTCCCATGCGCGCGCGTCCTGGCGCACGCCGGAGATATAGGCGCGGGTGTTGCCGCCGAGGTCGCCGGTGTCGATCCGCGCGAAGGTGCGATAGGCACCATAGCTGCCCACCACCTGCTCCACCGCGACGCCAGCCATGTCATGCGGATCGCTGGTGAAGGTGTCGATCGTGCCGCCGAGATTGCTGGTCGACGGCGTGCCGAGATCGCCCGCGCCCGAAGCGAGCGTGACCCGCGCCACGTTCTCGGAAATGACCGCGCGCTGCGGCGAGAGGCCGTTGAAATTGCCGTACTGCTGGTCGCCGAGCGGGACGCCATCGAGCGTGTAGCCGAGCTGTTGCTGGTTGAAGCCGTGGATGAACAGCGAGATGTTCTGCTCGTTGTTTCCCCACGGGTCGGCGGTGAGGAAGGTCACGCCGGGCAGCGTCTGCAGCGCCTTCAGCGGGCTGATGCCGGGCAGGATCTTCTGGATCTCGGTGCCACCGACCTGGGTCACCGAGCGCGTGGTCTGGCCGGTGACGACGATGTCGGCGCCGGGCTGATCGGCGGGCGCGGTCGCCTCGCGTGCGGCGTCGGGCGGGAGCGTCGCCTGTTGCGCGGTAGCGGGGCTCGCCCACGCCGCCCCGCACAGCAGGGCCGTCACCAGCTTCGTCATCGCCTATACCCCCGAGTCGCCGCCCGCTATCCGGGTTGGCGTCTTGGCAGGGGCTAGGCCGCGATTGCGACAGGCGGGCTACCGCGCGATGACGGTTTCGCGTCAGTCGCCCGTGACGCGCGCGGGTCCGAGGTCGCCCTGCCCCACCGTGCCGCTCGCCATGCTGAGCATCGCATCGAGGCTTTTTTTGGCACGGACTCGCAGGCCTTCCTCGATCTCAATCCGCGGCTCGAGATCGCGTAGCGCGACGTAGAGCTTTTCCATCGTGTTTAGCGCCATGTACGGGCAGATGTTGCAGTTGCAGTTCCCGTCCGCCCCCGGCGCGCCGATAAAGCGCTTGCCGGGCATGGCGCGCTCCATCTGGTGGATGATATGCGGCTCGGTCGCGACAATCAGCGTGTCGCTGGGGGTGGTCTGCGCGAACTCGAGGATGCCGCGCGTCGAGCCGACATAGTCCGCATGGTCGAGGATCGTCGCCGGGCACTCCGGGTGCGCGGCGATCGGCGCGCCGGGGTGTTGCGCCTGGAGCTTCAGGAGCTCCGTTTCGCTGAACGCCTCATGGACGATGCACACACCCGGCCACAGCAGCATGTCGCGCCCGGTCTTGCGCGCGAGATAGCCGCCGAGGTTCTTGTCGGGGCCGAAGATGATCTTCTGGTCGGCGGGCAGCTTGGCGAGAATCGTCTCCGCCGACGAGGACGTGACGATGATGTCGCTCAGCCCCTTCACCTCGGCCGAGCAATTGATGTAGGTCAGCGCGATGTGGTCCGGGTGCGCGGCGCGGAAGGCGGCGAACTGTTCGGGCGGACAGCTGTCCTCCAGCGAACAGCCTGCGTCCATGTCGGGGAGCACCACCGTCTTGTCGGGCGAGAGGATCTTCGCGGTCTCGGCCATGAAGCGGACGCCGCAGAACGCGATCACGTCCGCATCGGTCGCCTGCGCCTTGCGGGACAGGTCGAGGCTGTCGCCGACGAAATCGGCGAGGTCCTGCAGCTCAGGCTTCTGGTAATAATGCGCGAGGATCACCGCGTTGCGCTCGCGGCGGAGGCGGTCGATCTCGGCGCGCAGGTCAAGGCCGGTGAGGTTGAGGGGCATCGCGGTCATGGCGCTAATGTGGCGCGTAGGGGCCATTCCCGCAATGATCCGCCGCGTCAGCGGACGAAACGCGAGTCGTGCAGCACTTCCTCGATTGAGCGCGAAACATCCCATTGCCGGTCATTCGGGACGGGGTCGGACGCGAAGCGGACGCGTACCTTCGCATTCTCCATCCCCGCGGCCGCAAGCGGGATGCGGGTCAGGTTTGCGACCTCTGCCCGCGCCGCTTCGCGCGCCTGAGCGAGGTACTCTCCCCGGTGCGCCTTCTCGTCCGCCGCCGCCCGCAACCGGCCCGCGACCTGCTGCTGCATCGCCATGCCGCACGCGCGCGAGACGAATATGCCCGACTGCGTGCTCCTTGCGCGGCTCATGTCGATACTGGACGGGTCCACCGTCACCGCGGGCAGGTCGACGAACATCACGCGCTCGGTTGCGTTCCAGCGATAGCTTGCCCGGTTGACCTTGCGCAGATCGACAAGGAACTCGGTCCGATAGGGAGCGACCGTGCTCTGCAAATTGGGGATGAAGTTGCCGCTCTCACACTCGCCTTTAGACAATACATTGCCGCTCAGCGTAGCGACGCGCAACGCTGCCGTCTTGCGGAAACTGGCGGTCAAGACCTCCGACAGACGCAACCCGGCCTTAAGCTCGGCCAGATCCTTTGCCTTCTTCTCCTGATCGGCTTTCTTTCTCGCCTGATCGACGCGGTGTTGCTGCCATAGAAAAACGCTGATGATCGCAACCACGGCCACGATCAGCAGCCTTATGCCGTTTTTACCCATTGTCCTTCCCCCTCTTCTCGCGCCACCCCCCGCCGCTCCAGGTCCAGCAGATGCGCCAGCACCGACCGCTCTGCCGCCGGGATCAGCCGCGGGTCGAGCCCGGCATAGGCGCGCGCGGTCAGCGCCGGGAGCGTCGCCGCGCCGTCGCGGAGCAGGCGGAGGAGCTGCGCCTCGCGCTGGCGGCGGTGCGCGACCATGCCGCGGACGAGGCGTCGCGGCGTCTCCACCGCCTCGCCATGCCCCGGATAATAGACCCGGTCGTCGCGCGCGAGCAGCTTTTCGAGGCTGGCGATGTAGTCGCCCATGTCGCCATCGGGCGGTGAAACGATGCTCGTCGACCAGCCCATGACATGATCGCCCGAGAACAGCGCCCCCGTCTCGGGCAAGGCAAAGGCGAGGTGATTGCTCGTGTGCCCCGGCGTGGCGAGCGCGCGGAGCGTCCACCCCTCCCCCGCCACCTCGTCGCCCTCCGCCATGACTTGGGTAGGCTGGTAGTCGGCGTCAAACGCGGCATCGCCTGAGGTCCCGTCGGTGCGCGCGAACGGCGCGGCTCCGACGATCGGCGCGCCGATGGCGTCGCGGAGCGCGCGCGAGAGCGGGCTGTGGTCGCGGTGGTGGTGGGTAATGACGATCGCGCTGACCGGGCGTCCGTCGATCGCGGCAAGCAGCGCGGCGAGATGCTCGGGCGAGTCCGGCCCGGGATCAATCACCGCGAGGTCGCTGGTGCCGACGACGTGCGTCTGCGTGCCCGTGAAGGTGTAGGGCGACGCGTTGGGCGCGAGTACGCGGGTAACCAGTGCGTCGAGCGGGATCGGAATACCGGTCGGAAGCGCGGCCATGGGGGCGAGATGCCTGCTCGCCCCCCATGGCGCAAGCGCTCACTTGGCGCGGGGAAGGCCCGCCTCAAGCTCGGCAATCGAACGGTCGACCGCCGCCAGCGCCCTGGCGCGCTCCGCCTCTGGGAAGTCGACCTGCTGCGCGATCTGGACGCGCGCGGTATGCAGTCCGGCCAGCGCCTGGACATAGCTGTCATGGTCGCCGAGCGCGGCGTTGGGATCGCGGGACGAGACCGAGCGTGTGCACACGATCGTATAAGGCTTGTCGCCGTCGCCGCGGATCACGAATGCTTGCGGCGGAACGCGTCCGTCCGCCCGGCAGGTGTCTGGGATCGAGAAGTCCTTCGGCAATCCGAGCGAGGGCGGTGCCTTTCCGTCCGCAAGTTTCGTCTCGCGCTGCGTGATCAACGTGATCGGCTGGCCCGTTCCCGGTCGCACGATGATGGTGCGCGCGGGGGTCGCGGCTTTCGGCATGGACGGGACAGGCGCGTCCGCGGCTTGCGATGGCACGGGCTGGGTGGAGGCGGCGACCCGCGCAGGCGGTGTAGCACCTTGCGGCATCGCGGCCATGCTCTCCATCCGGGGCATCGTCGCCATCCTCTCCATCGAGGCCATCTCGTTGGCGGAGACTCGGTAAGCGCGGAAACGGGACGGCGCGGGCGAGCTTGTCGCCGCGATGCCGTCCACCGCCCGCGTGGCGCGCCCGGTGGCGCTGCCCGAGGCGGTGAGAGCAAGTCCGGCGACGGCGAGCGTCGCGGTGCCGATCAGCCCCGCATGGACGCGGCGGCGGGTGGGGAGCGGGCGGGTCAGCATGTACAGTCTCCTCTTCAGGTCGGTGAGCGTGGACAGGTGGCAGGCGGGGGATAGCCACGGCCCGGCGGCGGCGGCGACGAGGCAGCGGGCATAGGCGCGCGGCGACGCGCCACTGCGGCGCAGGACGCGGGCGTCGGTCGCCTGCTCCTGGTCGGCGCGGAACGCGCCATAGGCGTACCATGCAACCGGGTTGAACCAGTGCAGCGCGAGGACGAGCAGCGCCGCCCAGTTGGCGACGAGGTCGCCTCGCGCATGGTGCGCCCGCTCATGCGCGAGCGCCAAGCGGCGCTCTTCCGGATCGCGCGCTTCCCAGCCGCGCGGGACGACGATCGTCGGGCGAAGCACACCGAACGCGACCGGCGCATCCGCCGCCGCGCTCGCGACGACGCAGACGCGACCATAGCGGGCGATCGTCTCCGCTTCGGCGAGGATGCGGGCACGACCGCGCAGGTACGCGCTGACTTGCCATGCGAGGAACAGCGCGGCACCTGCGAGCCACAGCGCGGCAAACCACGGGAATGCGCTTGCCTCCGGAGCAATCGGCGCGGCAGGCAGGACGAGCACCGTCACCCGCCCTCCCGCCGCTGCGATCGGCGTGCTCTCTCTCCATGCGGCGGGAAACGGCGGCAAGGCCAGCCGGAACGCGGGGAGCACCCAGAGCAGGTACGCGACCTCGGCCCCGAACACCCGCCGCGCGGGCGCGCGAAGGGCCAGCACCAGCAGCATCAGCAGCGCCGACGCGGCCAGCGCCTCCGCCGCCCAGGCGATCATGCCTTGAGCTCCCGGATCAGCGCCTCGAGTTCGGCGAGGTCCTCGGGGGTGAGCGTCTGGCGCTCAGCGAGATGCGCGACTAGCGGCGTGAGCCGACCGCCGAACAGCCGGTCAATGAGCCGACGCGACTCACCCGCTAGGTAATCATCGCGCGCGACCAGCGGGCGATAGCGATAGCGCCGCCCCTCCTCCTCCGCCGCGACCACACCCTTGGCGAGCAGCCGCCCGAGCAATGTCTTGACGGTGGCGACCGTCCACCCGCGCAGCGGCGCGACCCGCTCGGCGACGTCCTGCGCGGCAAGCGGCGACTCGTCCCACAGCGCTTCCATGACCGCGTGCTCGGCATCGCTGATGCGTTCGGGCATGGGAAGACGCTCCGTTGACTACGGACGTAATCGCACTGGATTACGGCTGTAGTCAAGAGCTGATGTTTGCAGCTATCAAATGCCGCCCCAAACTGTCGGCACGCTTTACAGTTCGGACCCAGCCCGAACGCGCGTTAACCATCACATGCCAGCTCCCAAGCCAGCTTCACGAACTGGCACAAGCGCTGCATCTATGTGATCGTAAGCCGAGCGTGTTACGCTTCAGCTGGGCGGACCGCCGCAAGGCCGGTCCGCCCCACCCGGCCTCAGGCCGCCTTCGCGCCGACCACCTGCGCCAGCTCGCCGCTCTCGTACATCTCCATCATGATGTCCGATCCGCCGACGAACTCGCCGTTGACATAAAGCTGCGGGATGGTCGGCCAGTCGGAGAAGGCCTTGATACCCTGGCGCACGCCCTGATCCTGGAGCACGTCGACGCTGTCGAACTCGACGCCGAGGTGCTCCAAGATCGCCACCGCGCGGCTGGAAAAGCCGCATTGCGGGAACAAGGGCGTCCCTTTCATGAACAGCAGCACGGGGCTTTTCGCCACCATTTCGCCGATGCGGGTCTGGTCGTCGGTCATGTCGGTCATCCTTGAGGAACTGCGGTGGTGAGCTGGAGCGCGTGGAG
>CAXTTU010000176.1:0-7089 GCA_964247225.1 uncultured Sphingomonas sp.
CACCTCACCCACAATGTCCGGCGCGGCGAGATGCGGACCTGGTCGGCGTTCTACGCCCAGATCTTCGGGTTCGAGGAGCAGAAGTATTTCGACATCAAGGGCAAGGCCACGGGCCTCTTCAGTCAGGCGATGATCGCCCCCGACCGCGCTATCCGCATCCCGCTGAACGAGTCGCAGGACGACCATAGCCAGATCGAGGAGTTCATCCGCGACTACAACGGCGAGGGCATCCAGCACCTCGCGCTGACAACCGCCGACATCTACGCGACGGTGGAGAAACTGCGCGCGCGCGGTGTGCGGCTACAGGACACGATCGAGACCTATTACGAGCTGGTCGACAAGCGCGTACCCGGGCATGGCGAGGACCTCGACCGGCTGAAGCGCAACCGCATTCTGATCGACGGCGCGGCCGGCGACGAAGGGTTGTTGCTGCAAATCTTCACCGAGACCATGGTCGGGCCGATCTTCTTCGAGATCATCCAGCGCAAGGGGAATGAAGGGTTCGGCAACGGCAACTTCCAGGCATTGTATGAGAGCATCGAACTTGATCAGATACGGCGCGGCGTGATTACGGTCGACGCATAGAAAAGAATGCCTCACGCAAAGACGCAAAGAGGGAAGTGACCGCCGCGTCAGCGGCAGTTACCTAAGCCAATCACTTTCTGCCGCTTCGCGGAGACTGCCCTCTTGGCGGCTTTGCGTCTTTGCGTCTTTGCGTGAGCCAACCTTCTTTCCGGAAGCTGCCCATGCCCGACTACCTCCCCGGCTTCGCCAACCACCACTCGACAGAAGCCGTCCCCGGCGCGCTCCCCATAGGACGCAACTCGCCCCAGCGCACGCCATTCGGTCTCTACGCCGAGCAACTGTCCGGCACCGCCTTCACCGCGCCGCGCGCAGAGAACCGCCGCTCGTGGCTTTACCGCCTGCGCCCGGCCGCCAACCACCCCCCGTTCATGCGCTACCCCGGCGCGCCGCTGTTGAAGTCCGCGCCGTTCGACGAGGTGCCGCCCTCCCCCAACCGCCTCCGCTGGGACCCGCTGCCCTGGCCCGAGGAGCCGACCGACTGGCTCGACGCGCTCGTCAGCTATGGCGGCACGGGCAGCGTCGCCGAGCAGAGCGGGGTCGGCATCCACCTCTACGCCGCCACCGCCGACATGCGCCGCGCGTTCTTCTCGGCGGATGGCGAGCTGCTCATTGTCCCCGAGCAGGGGCGGCTGGCGATCGACACCGAGCTTGGCCGGATTGAAGTTTCGCCCTTGCAGGTTGCGCTGATCCCGCGTGGCGTCCGGTTCCGCGTGTCGCTCCCCGACGGGCGCGCGCGGGGCTATGTGTGCGAGAACTACGGCGCGCTGTTCCGCCTGCCCGATCTCGGCCCGATCGGCGCGAACGGGCTCGCCAACCCGCGCGACTTCGAGACGCCGGTGGCCTGGTTCGAGGATAGTGACGCACCGACGCAAGTGGTGCAGAAGTTTGGGGGTGCGCTCTGGACCACGACGCTCGACCACTCACCGTTCGACGTGGTGGCTTGGCACGGCAACCTCGCGCCGTGCCGCTATGATCTGACCCGCTTCAACACGATCAACACCGTCAGCTTCGACCATCCCGACCCGTCGATCTTCACCGTGCTCACCTCGCCCAGCGACACGCCGGGGACCGCGAACTGCGACTTCGTCATCTTCCCCCCGCGCTGGACGGTAGCGGAACATACGTTCCGCCCGCCCTGGTTCCACCGCAACGTGATGAGCGAGTTCATGGGCCTGATCCAGGGCCAGTACGATGCCAAGGAGGGCGGCTTCGCCCCCGGCGGCGCGAGCTTGCACAATCAGATGAACGGCCACGGCCCCGATCAGGCGAGCTACCAAAAGGCGGTCGCGGCGGAGTTGAAGCCGGTGAAGATCGAGAACACGATGGCGTTCATGTTCGAGACCCGCCACGTCGTCCGCCCGACACGCTGGGCAAGCGAGACCCCGACGATGCAGCTCGATTATGACGAGGTATGGACGGGGTTCGCCAAGGCGAAGCTGCCATGATCGACGACACGCATGACGCAGCGCTGACTAGCTGGGTCCCGGGCGCGGACGGGCACGCGGACTTTCCGGTGCAGAACCTGCCCTACGGCATCTTTTCGCCGTCGGGCGGAGCGCCGCGCGCAGGGGTGGCGATTGGGGACATGATCCTCGACCTCGCCGATGCCGCGGCGCGGCTGCCCGAGGCGGCGGCGCGGACGCTCGGTCACCCGACGCTGAACGCGCTGTTCGCGTTGCCCTCGGCCGATCGGGTGGCGCTGAGGCGGCGCTTGTCGCGGTTGCTGATCGACGAAGCGCGCCGCGCAGAGCTGGAGCCGCTGCTCTTCCCCGCCGCCGACTGCACGATGCACCTGCCCTGCGCGATCGGCGACTACACCGACTTCTACGCCGGCATCCACCACGCGACCAATGTCGGCAAGCAGTTCCGCCCCGACGGGCCGTTGCTGCCCAACTACAAATGGGTGCCGATCGGCTATCACGGCCGAGCCTCCTCCGTGCGCGCCTCGGGCGTGCCGGTCGTGCGGCCGAATGGTCAGCGCAAGAGTTCCGACGCGGACACGCCGACGTTCGGCCCTTCGGGGCGGCTCGACTATGAGCTGGAGCTGGGCGTCTGGATCGGGCGCGGCAACGACCACGGCGACCCGATCCCGATTGGCAAGGCGGACGAGCATATCGCGGGCTTTTGCCTCCTGAACGACTGGTCCGCGCGCGACCTGCAGGCGTGGGAGTATCAGCCGCTCGGCCCCTTCCTCGCCAAGAGCTTCCACACCAGCGTGTCGCCCTGGGTCGTCACCGCCGAGGCGCTCGCCCCGTTTCGGGTCGCGCAGCCGCCGCGGCCCGAGGGCGATCCGAAGCCGCTCGCGTACCTCTGGAACGAGCACGACCAGACGCACGGCGCGCTCGGCATAGAGCTGGAGGTGCACCTGCTGAGCGCGGCGATGCGTGATGCGGGGCACGCGCCGGCGCGGCTCAGTGCGGGCAGCGCGACGAACCTCTATTGGACGGTGGCGCAACTCGTTGCGCACCACACATCGGGCGGATGCAACCTCCAGCCCGGCGACCTGCTCGGCACCGGCACCATCTCGGGACCAGAGGACGGCAGCTTCGGCTGCTTGCTGGAGATCAGTCGGGGCGGCAGGCAGCCGATGACGCTCCCCACCGGCGAGTCCCGCGCGTTCCTCGCCGATGGGGACGAGGTGACGCTGTCGGCGCGGGCGAGCGCGGACGGGTTCGCCTCGATCGGCTTCGGCGAGTGCAGCGCGGTCGTGCTCCCGGCGCGTGCATGAGCGACACGCGCGTGTTCGCGACGCCCGCCGGGGTAGCGCTCGGCCCGCTCGACGCAATCGCGGACGGGGCCGCGCGCAACTATGTGCTGCAGCTTCGCGCGGGGCGGTTCCATGGCTTCGTCGTGCGGCGCGGCGAGGCGGTGTGGGGCTATGTCGACCGCTGCCCCCATGCGGGCGTGCCGCTCGCGCGGCGGCTCGACGATTACCTGACGCCGAAGGGCGACCTGATCGCCTGCTCGTGGCACGGCGCGCTGTTCCGGGTGGAGGACGGCCTGTGCGTCGGCGGCCCGTGCGCGGGCGCGCGGCTGACGGCATGGCCAATCGCGGTGATCGACGGAGCGCTGGTCACTGCCTGACCCGTTCATGGCGCGTAGCCTGGAGGCACGCTAAGCGGCGCGGGTGAAAGCTCTTCTCCTTGCGCTTGCGGCCCTTGCTGCGCCCGCCCTCGCCCAGACTGCTCCGCACATCCAGACCTCGACCGAGGCGCTCGCCGAGGACGCAGGCGAGGTTGCGCGGCAATACACGATCCCGCTCGTCGAAGCAGAGCAGCGGCTCCGCGCGCAACAGGAGCTGGTCGCGACCACCGCCAGCCTGGCCGAGACGTACCGCGACCGTCTCGCGAGCATCGTCCTCGAACAGCGACCCGACTTCCGCCTCGTCGTCCTGCTCACCGGCGACGCGCCAGAGCCCGACCGGTCGGTCGTCGCGGGCGGCATAACCGTCCCGATCACCTTCCGCACCGGCGCGACCGCGACGCGCGAGCAGCTGCTCGACGCGCTGACCCGGCATCAGACCGAGCTTCGCGCCGCGTTTCCCTACCCGCCCGCAATGGGCGTCGATCCGCGCGGCGGCACGCTGGTGGTGATGCTGTCCGCCGCGCAATTCGGCGCAGAGGACGCCGCCAGCGCGGAGGCGCGGCTGTCGGCCATCGCGGGCGTGCCCGTCCGCGTCCGCCCGCTCGACCGCCAAGCGGACACCGCCGCCGCGGGCGGCGCGCGGGTGGAGGGCAATGTCGGCGCTCAGCGTTTCGTTTGCACGAGCGGCTTTGTCGTCACCGACGGCCAGCGCACCGGGGTCGCCACCGCCGCGCATTGCCCCGACGAGCTGAGCCTCGTCGAGCCGGGCGGGCGCCAGACGCCGCTGCCCTTTCTCGGGCAATGGGGCTGGGGCTATCAGGACGTGCAAATCAACCTCAGCACCGAGCCGCTCCCGCCGCTGTTCTACGCGGACACCGCCAAGACGCTTGCCCGCCCGGTCGAGACCTGGCGCAACCGGGGCGCGACGATCGCGGGCGACATCGTGTGCCATCGCGGCGAGCGTACCGGCTATTCGTGCGCGGAGGTCGAGCTGACCGACTTCGCGCCCTCGGGCGAGCTGTGCGGGGGCGCGTGCCTGCCCCGCTGGGTGACGGTCGCCGGGCCGAACTGCCGTGGCGGCGACAGCGGCGCGCCCGTGTTCAGCGGCACGGTGGCGTTCGGCATCGTCAAGGGCGCGAGCTACCGCGCGGACGGGTCGTGCGGGTTCTATTACTACATGTCGACCGACTATCTGCCCGAGGGGTGGTCGCTCGCCTACCAGCAGCCGCCCGCGCCCATTGCCCCGCCACCGCTCGCCCGATAGCCTTCGCGCGCCTAGCGAAGGAGTTGCCGATGCGCCGCCTCTTGCCCTTGTTGCTCGCCGCCGCCGCGCCAGCCCTGCTGTCCGCCGCGCCCGCGAGCGAGGACGCGCAGTTTCAGGCGGTTGCCGGCGACTTCATCACCGGGCTGGAGCGACTTCACCCCGCCACCGCGACCTATCTCGGCGAGCACCGCTATGACGCGCAAGTCGAGGACCTGTCCGCCGCCGGTCGCGCGCGCGACGCGGCGTTCCTGCGCGATGAGCTGGCGCGACTCGGGCGCATCGATCGAACAAAGCTGACCCGCGACGATCAGGTCGACGCGGCGCTGCTCGGCAATGAGCTGCGTTTTCGCATGTGGCAGCTCGACACGCTGCAGGACTGGCGCTGGGACCCGCAGGGCGCGAACGAGACGATCTCGGGCGGGCTGTACCTCCTCGCCGCGCGCCCGTTCGCGCCGTGGCCCGACCGGTTGCGCTCCGCGACCGCGCGGATGGAGGCGGCCCCGCGCATGTTTGCCGACATGCGCGCCAGCCTCGACCCCGCGCGCGTGCCACTGATCCACGCGCAGACACTGGCCGCGCAGAACGCCGGCGCGTTGCAAATCGCCGAAACGATGCTTGCGCCGCACAAGGGGGAACTGCCCGCGGTCGAGCAGGCGCGCTTCGACCGCGCGCTGGCGACGCTGCGGGGCGCGGTGGCCGAGCAGCAGCACTGGCTCGACACGGTGCTCGTCCCGCAGGCGAAGGGCGATTTCCGCCTCGGCCCCGCGCTCTACGACCAGAAGCTCCGCTTCGCGCTCGACACCGACCTGACGCGGGCGGAGATCAAGGCCCGCGCGGTGCAGGCGGTCGCGGACACGCGGGCGCAGATGTACGATATCGCGCGGCAGGTGCTCGGCGGCGGTGCCGGCGCGCCGCCCACGCCCGCCCAGCCGACGCCCGCGCAGCAACAGGCGGCGATCGAGGCCGCGCTCGCGCTCACCTATGACCACCGCCCGCCCCGCGACGGCGTGATCGCGGCGGCGACGCAGGCGGTGAGCGACGCGACCGCGTTCGTCGCCAAGCGCAACCTCGTTACCCTGCCCAGCTCGCCCGTGCAGGTGATCGAGATGCCCAAGTTCCGCCAAGGCGTCGCGGTCGCCTATTGCGACAGCCCCGGCCCGCTCGAGCCGCAGCTCGGCACTTTCTTCGCGGTGTCGCCGATCCCGGCCGCGTGGACGGACGAGCAGACCGACTCGTTCCTGCGCGAATACAACAGCGAGATGATCCAGGACCTCGCGATCCACGAGGCGATGCCGGGCCACTACCTCCAGCTTGCCCACGCCAATGCGGGCGGCTCGCCGTTGCGCGCGGTGCTCGCGTCGGGGCCGTTCGTGGAGGGCTGGGCGGTCTATGCCGAGGGCATGATGGCGGACCAGGGCTATAAGAGCGGCGACGAACTGCTCAAGCTCACCGTGCTCAAGATGCGGCTGCGCTCGATCACCAACACGCTGCTCGACATCGGCATCCACGCGGAGGGGATGACGGAGGCGCAGGCAATGGAGCTGATGACGCGCACGGCGTTCCAGCAAGAGCGCGAGGCGGCGGGCAAATGGACGCGCGCGCGGCTGTCCTCGACGCAGCTGCTGAGCTACTTCACCGGTTTCAGCGAGCATATGGACCTGCGCCGCGCGGCGATGGCGCGCGAGGGCGGCGACTTCGACCTGCACCGCTACAACGACGCAGTCCTCGCGCATGGCTCGCCGCCGGTCCGTTATGTCCGCGCGCTGATGTTCGGCGAGCCGATCGCGCCCTGATCCTCCCCCGCTCCGCGGGGAGGGGGACCAAGACGCGACGCGGCTTGGTGGAGGGGGTTCCGGGAGTGCGCACCCGGCCAGCCCCCCTCCACCACCCGGCTTCGCCGGGCGGTCCCCCTCCCCATGAATGGGGAGGATCATGAGTCCACAGCTGCCACCAACCGCTCCAGCAGCGGGAGCTGGCTTGCCAGCATCATCGCCCGCGCCTCCATCAGCGTGAACCAGCGCGCTTCGTCCACCTCGGGAAAGGCCTGCACCCGCCCGCTGCGTGGCGGCCATTCTAGGTCGAACGTCATGCTGCTGATCGCGCCCGCGTCGACCTCGCCCTCCCAAACGAACGCGTCGACGCGCTTGCCGCCCGCC
>CAXTTU010000177.1:0-7074 GCA_964247225.1 uncultured Sphingomonas sp.
TTGGGAATGGTGTTGAACAGGGTGGAGTTCTTGGCCTGGAACGGGCAGCCGCCCTGATTGCAAAAGCCGTGATACATGCAGGCCGGCTTGTCGTTGTACACCACGGAATTGATCGCCGCGGGCGCAGGGTAGGGGTGCCAGCCGAGCTTGCGGGCGGCCACCGCCATCGTGTCGAGAAACTCGGTGCTGCGCAGCGGCGGCATGGGGTAGTCGCGGCGGCGCGGGCCTTCGAAGACGTTGCCCGCGGGATCGATCTTGCCCCCGATATTCCCCGCTTTGCCCGACACGCCGATCTCATATTCGACGAGGTCGTAATAGGGCTCCAGCTCCTCCAGCCCGAACGGCCAGTCTTCCACCGTCGTGCCCGCGGGCAGGCGATGCGCGCCGTAGCGACGCGTCGTCTCGCTCGCCACCTTGAAGTCCCACGGGCTGAGCCGCCAGCTCGATGCGTAATAGTGCAGCGAGGTGCCCCCGACCGCATTCATCATCGGATGGAGCGCAGCGCGCGGCGAATAGGGGGCGCTGGCGCTCCGCCGGTGCGTCGGCACCTCGTTATTCGCCTTTTGCACCGCCTGCGGCCAGCCGCGGATGTTGTTGCGGACCTCGTCCGGGGGGAAGTCCTTGGGGTCGAGCCAGCTGCCCGCTTCCAGCGCGACGACGTCCAGCCCCGCGCGCGCGAGCGGGAGGGCGGCGACGCCCCCGACCGCGCCGAGCCCGACGATGACGATGTCGGTCCCCTTGAGAATGGTGGTCACGAGTCCGCGCTCCGCCCGAACAGGTTCGCGCTGTAGGCGGACTGGCGCAGCGTCTTCGGCTTCACCATCCGCTGGTCCTCTGCGCGCACCATCATCCGCAGGCCGGGATAGCCGACCAGGTCCCAGCCTACGAAATTGGCATTGCCGCCATAATAGGGGTCGCAGAACGTCCCCTCAATCGTGTGCGCGCGCACCAGGCCGAAGAAGGCGGCCGAGCTGGGGGCGAAGCCGGTGGCCTTGCCTGCCTCCAGATCGTGCAGCACCGCGTCCTGATCGGCGGGGTCCAGCTCGGCGAGAAGCTTGCCCTTGGTGCTGCGGGCATAGGCATCGAGCGCGGACAGCCCGGCTGCGTAGGCACCACGCTGGCTTCTCACCGGGCCCGCGAGCGCACGGTCGACATAATGCGCGGCGCGCGCCTCCTTGGCACCGGGTCCGTGCCCGTCACTGGGGATCAGGCGCGCGCAGACCGCCTCCAGCGCCGCCATCTCGACTACGGTCAAGGTTTCCAGCGCTTCGAGAAAGACGGCGGGTGCGGGGGTAGGGGCCTGAGCAGGGCCGGGCTGGGCCTGCGCGCCCATCGCCATCGGTCCCGAGGCTGAAGCGGACGCCGCGAGCCCCAGCGGGAGTACCGCGCCCACGGCCAGCATCTCACGGCGCGACAGGGGTGCCCGGCCTACCTCCTCATCCTTCATCATGCGCTCTCCCCTGCGCCGTCGCGACGGCGGGTCATCGCGTCACCTTGGCGATGGTCGCGGGACCTCGCCGAGCGCCCGCCCTCACGCGACCGGAGCCCTCATTTCGGGGCCGGCGATTTCAGGATGGTGCCGTCCGCCTTGACCGCGCTCGCGAACGACCCGCCCATGGTGCCGTCCTTGAGCGGGTGCACCGTGACCTTGACGTGTTCGCCGGGCTTCAGCGAATTGCGCGTCCAGCCCTGGCGCGACATGACGTTCAGCCCGCTCAGCTCGACATGGTAATTTGCCGATGCGCCGTTCTTCATCGTCGTCAGCAGGATTTCGCCATGGGGGTTGGCCCATTTGAACTCCCGCACCACGCCGTCGACCACCACTTCCTTGCTGTTGTCGTACATGGCGAAGGAATGATGAGCGAGCGCCCCCGAAGAGAGCGAGGCTGTGGATGCCAACAGGACATGGTTGGCGATCGCTTTGGCTGACCTTTTCATACGCTTTACCCCGAACAGGTGAGTGACATTGGTGACCGTGCGTTCTTCGCTACGGCTTGGCCGTGGAAGGAGCGTTGTAACTCGCTTCCTCTTCCGGATCGCAGACATATTCCTTGAGGTCCCAGGTCGGCTGCAGGCGGTATGTGCGCTTGATCTGCCAGGGCTTGGTGAACGCCTTGGGGTCCTCCAGCGTCATCTGGTCTTCTAGCGTATCGCCGACGCGGCTGATCCGCTCGACGATGTGCAGCGCGTCGCTGTGCGGCGCGAAGGAATAGTCGAACAGCAGGTCCGCGCGGATCCCGACCGTGTCGACGACCAGCGTGTTGCCTTCCCAATGACCGATCGACTCGCCGCTATAGGTCGGGTCAATGTCGTCCGCGCTGGTGTGCTTGCGCCCGTCGGTGAAGATCATCCGCCGCTGCGCGCCCGGCTCGAACAGCATGACGACCCGCTTGGGCTGGACGATGACGTCGATCGGATAACCGATCACCATCATCCGCGGCATGCCCTGGGGAAGGCAGCGGGCGCTGCCGTCTTTGAGCTTGACGCCCGCGCGCAGGTCCGCGGTGGTCTTGTCGTAACGCGCCTGATATTCTGCATTGTACGGCGGAAACGCTTGCAGTTCCGGCATCGCTCGGCCTTTGTTCCCGGGCATCCCGCGCGCGAGCGGATCAAGGATGGCGCCGCCGAGCGGCTCCCATACGCCCTGCAGCGCCAGGTGGGGATCAGCCGGTGCCGCCTGGGCGTGGGCGCTTTTGGGCTGCGCGAGGTGCAGCGCGCCCATCAGCGCCAGCGCGAGGACGCTGACCGCGCCGACCTTCCGACGTCCAACTCCTGTTCTCGTCACCACCGTCTTCCTCTCCCTGCGCGTCGCCGATCTCGCCACGTCGCGGCCGAACACATGCTGAACCGTCACGCCGCCAGATCCCGAGCAGGCGCGAACGCTTGCGCTTGGGCGGCACGACCGGCCCCGTCCAGATCGAGCCTGAACAAGCTGTCCGCGTTGGTGCGCCCGATCTTGCGGCGATCCGCCTCGCTGATCGTCGCGGCGTCGAACCAGATCGCCGCATGGTCGATGTTCTCGAACGGCCAGTCCGCCGAGAACAGGATGCGGTCCGAACCGATCTCCAGCATCGTGTCGATCAACGACTGCGTGCGGAAATTGCCGGACGTGGTGATGTAGAAATTGTTATGGAAATAGTCGGCGATCGGCCGCTTGGCCGGGTAGGTCGGCGGCGCCATGTCCCTGGTCCAGCCGTTGCGATTGTCGATCCGCCACATCGAGATCGGCAGGCCCTCGCCCATATGGCCGATGATGACGCGCAAGTCGGGATGCTCGTCGAACAGCCCCGATCCCATCAGCCGCAGCGCGTGCACCGCGGTTTCCTGCCCGAACGCCCAGGTCGGCCCGAGCAGCCACGAATGCCCGGCATAGATTTGCGCGTGTTGCGGCAGCGGGTTGCGCGGATGCAGATAGAAGGGGACGTCGAGCTTCTCGATCTCGGCCCAGAAGGGCCGGAACATCGGCAGGTCGTAATACAGCATGTCCGGACCGTCGCTGGTTTCGGAGAATCCATTGGCCAGCGCCCCGCGAAAGCCGAGCTCCCGCACGCAGCGGATTAGTTCGCGCGTGGCCGCGTCCGGGTCCTGCAACGGCAGCGCGGCAAAGCCCTGAAAGCGATCGGGGCGCTTCGCGACCTGCTCGGCCAGATAGTCATTCGCCCTGCGCGCGAGGTCGACCGCCCTCCGCTTGTCCGCAATCGCCTGGATCGCGGGGGCGTTGAGCGACAGCAACATCATCTCGATGCCGTGCGCGTCCATCTCGCGCAGGCGCCGGTCCTGGATGTCGAGCAGGCGGGCGCTCAATTCCGTCCAGCATTCATCCGTCAGGACGCCTGCAGAGTCCTGCAGCGTCTCCGGAATGGCGAAATGCTCTTCAAGTGCGATTTTGCCCTGCACATCCAATTCCATTCACAAGGTCGGCCCGCGCCGTACCGGTCGGTCGAGGCTATTCAGCCGGTTTCTGCTGGTCGAGGCGCGCGCCGAGCATGTGGCCGTTCGGTAACACCACCGCGAGCAGACTTCCGCCCGCTCCGCCGGCCTTGAGCGGAGAATAAAAGACCGTCACCTTGTCACCGGGCTTGAGCGAGTTCTTCTGCCAGCCCTGCCGCCGCAGGATGCCCGTCGAGCCGCCCTCGATCGATACCTTCTCGGACCGGCCGTTAGCGGGGACGACCACGTCCAGCCAGATATGCGGGTTGGTCCATTCCCAGCGGGCGACCACCGCCTGCTTGAGCTCGACTTCCTTTGTCCGGTCGAACAGCGCGAACGAATGGTGCGCCATTGCCGCGCCCGACACGGTCGCCGAGGCTGTTGCGACCGCGAACGCCAGTTTTCTCATACGCCTGTTCCTGCCTACTTAACAAAGAGTTCGGGGTGGTAACCGGTTTTCGGGACGCAGGTCAGATCGCCCAATTCCCAATGCGGATCGGTGATCGCCTTGTAGGTGACGGTCGTGTGCATCGGCTTGGTGAGAGCGAGCTTGTCCTTGACCGTCACCTCGACGCTCAACGTCTGCGCGTCGACCCGGCGATACCGCTCCTGGATCACCACCTGGTCGCTGTGCGGGACGCCCGTCGAGTCGATCGGCTCGTCCTTCACCCCGATCGTGTCGACGACCAGAACGGGACCCTCATAATGCCCGACGGAGTTGCCCGAAAAGAACTGCTCGAGATTGTCGGCGGACGGCAGCGGCCGACCGTCGAGCCAGATGCGCCGCGGCGGCCCGTATTCGCGGGTCATCGACACCCGGCCCGGCGTTTGCACGATCAGCAGCGGCCCCTTCATGCCCGTGATGTACCGCGGCATCCCTGCCGGAAGGCAGGCGGTGACGGGATCGTCGGTCCGCGTCCCCGCCCTGTCGTCCGCGACCCGCTGCTTCCACTTGGTGTCGAACTCGCCCTTGAGCGGCGCCGGCCAGGGACCCCAGCCTTCCTTGCTCGCGCCGTCCTTGGCAGCCCCTGCGTCCTCCGCCCGGGCCCATACCCCGCTCAGGTTCGGGGCGGACGGGTCGCCGTACCAGCTGAGCGATTGCGGCGGCAGCACGGCGGGAGGCGTCTGCGTCCAGGCGGTGCCACCCCAGGTCGAGGCCCCGGCCAGCCCAACGGCGGCAAGCGCGACCGGTCGCCAAGCGGCGAAGCGGCGCGGGCGGGCCGGATCGGCTAGGTCGGTCATATCAGAACCGCTTGAATCCGCTGGCATTGTTCTCATCCGGAAGATTGCGGTTGTTCTCGAAGCACGATGCGTCGTCGATCAGGTCCATCTGCGGATCGGTCAGCTGCTCGTAGATGATCGTGGTCGACAGCGGCTCCTTGTACGCGACGGGATCGTACAAGGTGACCCGGGTGTGAAGGCGGTCGGGGGCGACGCGCTGGATCGTCCACTTCAGGTGGATTGCCGCGCTGTGCGGATTATACGCCGCGTCGATCGCCGTGCTCGCGATCAGGCCGACCGTATCGACATACAAGGTGTCTCCGATCCAATAGCCGATCGAATGCCCATCATAGGTCGGCTTCAGGTTCGCCGGGTGCGGACGACCGTCGGTGTAGATCACGAACGGGCGCAGGCCGCCCCAGAAGCTGACCTGACCCGGCGTCTGGATCACCTCGATCGGCAGCCCCGGGTTGACCACGATCTTCCACGGCAACCCGCTCGGGATACAGCGAACCCCCGCATCCCCGATCACCCGGCCGGTCTTCGCGGCCGCCGCCCGCTCGTCCACCTTCTTCTGATAGTCCGGTGTCAGCGGCAGCGGCCAGGGCGTCCAGCGGGTGAACTTGCGCTCGGGAAGCGGATTTTGCGACCGCTGGCCCGGCGCGGTCGTGAAGGTGCCGGACCATAGCCCGGACAGATCGGGCGACTTCGGATCGCCGTTCAGGCGATAGCGCGATGGCGCGGCCTGCCCCTCGGCGCAGGCCGGGTAAGCGCCGGCAAGCAGCATCAAGACCGCTGCCGATACCGATCCCGCCAGTCGTTGCCGGCGTGCTTCCGGGACGTATTGCCCCTGCATCATCACCCTCCCGACGCAGCGCCCGACGGGTCGCCACGGCTCACTCAAGTGCTCCTGACCACGTGCTCGCCTAATGACAATCGGCGTTCAAGGCCCTTATGGTTTGTATTTTCAAATTACGCGCGAGCCCGTTTAACTGTCAACAGCAAACTTGATCGGCGTAGAGAGGCCGACGGCACGGGCGATGCGCGCCGGCGGAGGCAACGTCCAAGGTTGACAGGGCATGGCGGACGGGCTTTGCGGTCGGACCCGTTTGAGTTGACAAAAGGCAATCGAGCGGTGTTCCGACAAGACCGGCCCCTGAACGCGACAGTCCTCCACATATCTCAACAGGTCTCCCTGATGCATTCGCTCCAGACATCCCTCGGGTTCCTGCTCAATCGCGCCGGTGTGGCGGTGGCGAACGCGTTTGGCCAGGAACTAAAGATGTCGGGCATGACGATGGCGATGTGGCGGGTATTGGCGGCGCTGCACGATACCGATCACCAGAGCCTGAGCGGGCTTGCCGCCTTCACCAGCGTGGAGATCTCCACCTTGTCGCGTCAGATCGCCACCTTGGCGGCGCGCGGGCTGGTCGCCAATGAGCCGTCCGGACATGACTGGCGCTCGGTTGACATCAGCCTGACGCCCGCGGGTCGCTCGGTCGTGCAGCGCCTGTTGCCCGCGGTCCAGCGCCACGAGCGCGCCGCCTTCGACGGCCTGGAACCCGCCGATGTTGAGAAGCTCAAGGCGCTGCTGGAAACGGTGTACGACAATCTGTGCGCGCTCGACGTGGTGATGCCGATGGCGGCGGACGCAGGTGCAACGAACGGCGCGCCCCGCGCGGCGAAAACGGCGCTGGTTAAATCCTGACCACATCGGTCGACGCCCACGAACACGGGCGATCGCCGGCTCGGTCGTATCGCCGCTGCGCGCGAGCGCCGCGATTGCGAAGGCCGACCGGCCTTATCCAGCGGGTCTGGCGTCCCTCGAACGACAGGACCTTGATGCATATTGGAGATATCGCTTCACGTTGGCGTGCCAAGCTCGACGAAGCAGGACCGGCTCGAAACGGAGCGGGTCTGGAC
>CAXTTU010000178.1:0-2448 GCA_964247225.1 uncultured Sphingomonas sp.
CGGCCAACGCGCTAAGCGGGCCGTAGGCGCGCAATCCGGGGTGCTTGTAGTCCATCCAGTGCTGTCCAGTGTTTGGAACAGCCTACACGCTTCAGGTTACCAAACGCCTGCGCATTGGACGTCCGCTGGCGTTCCAAATCAGCGATCGACGACCATCTTTGACGGTCCGCAATGATGGTCAGATCAACGCAAGATTATAGACCCATCTTCGCGCACGCTTGGCAAGACCCGTAAACCCGCGCGGGGAAGCGGCAAACAGCCGCGAGTGGCACTACCGGGATGGCTGGCTGTTCTCGTCACGGGCCAAGTCGCGTTGGCACTATCGGTGTGAACCAACGGTCGGCCGCTCCGATAGGGAGCCGCCCTTCTCATCATCGCTGAACCGCTTGCCCTACCGGGCAATCGCGGAGCGGCCCGAACCGCTCGCGCGGCTTGTCGACCTCGCTCCAGAAATAGTTGCCGGTGAGCCCAATATGCTCCCACCCGAGCGGGGCGACATGGGCGAGCAGCTCGTCCGGCACATCGACGCCGGTCGAGCGGAGATGCTGCACGGCGCGGTCGAGATACATGGTGTTCCTTAGCGTGACCGCGGTCGTGACCAGCGTCAGGCCGGAGGCGCGGTGCCGCTGCTCGAGATGGTCGAACCAGTCGAGCATGAACAGGGTGTGCCCGAAACGGCCGATCTCACGCAGCGCGCGGGCGACCGGGTTCTGTCTGGGATAACCCGCCAGCTTGCGAAGCATGGTCGACGCGCTCACTATGCCCGCCCTGATCGAGGCGGAGAGCCTGAGAGCTTCGTCCCAATGCTCCTCGATCGCGCGGATGTTGGTCGGCTCCGCGACCAGCGAGCGGAGCGTCGGCCAGCCGGCCCCTCACCGATTTTGGGAAAAGCCAATCGGGAACAGGTTTGGACGATGCCGGCCACCAGGAGCGGCGAGGCGACCGCGCTGGCCTTGGCGATCTCCTTAGACGTTCCCAATCGAGACGACGTGAATGTGAAGCGGGATGTCGCTCAGCTCAGCACCGACACGCTTCGAGCACGGTGTACTGGCTCGGCAGCTCGCCCGGTGGAGGCAAGATGGATCACCCGACGTACCGCGAGCGTGGTGGCGTCCGCTTCCACGCTCTGCTCGAACGCGTCCCCTTCGCGGCTGTAGGCCAGCTGCGCGGATTCGATCACGCGGCGATCCTGGGCCAGTATCTCGGGTTCCTTGTCGGACCAGATCGGAGGCTTAGCTTCGGCCGCTGGCTCGCGCTGCAGCAGCCAGTGCTGGGTGCAATGGCCGGGCATGGTGGGGACGTGGTGGAGAACGAGCCGGAACGCATCGCCGCCTCCGACCGTCACCCGGTCGGGCAGGTCGAAGCGCAGCAGCGTCCCCGGCGCGCGCGCAGTCAGTCCGCCGGGATCGGTCGCCAGCTCATACCGTGTCGGCAGGAACCCGGCCGCCTGCACACGAAACCACTGCGGGTGCATGTGGGGGTGAGTGAACGCTGCGTGGCAGATATCCAGATTATTCTCGATTGGCAGGATCGCTTCGCAAGCGAGTGAGGTCGCGCCCTGCAACCACCCGTAGCGAGCAAATCCCTCGATGGGCAGCGGTCCGGCTTTGGGTTCATCGCTGCCGGTCCATAGCCAGACATAGCCGTCGCGCTCGACCGTGGCATAGCTGCGGATCGGCGACGCCTTGATCGGCTGATCGGGGCGTAGCGAAGGCACATGTCGGCATCGTCCCGCGCCATCGAACCGCCAGCCGTGGTAGGCACAGGCGATCCGGCCTTCGATCACGGTACCGAGCGACAGCGCGACGCCGCGATGCGGGCAGCGGTCGTGAACCGCTTTCGCGTCCCCCGCCTGATCGCGGAACAGGACGATCGGCTCCCCGTGGATCACGATCGGGACCGGCATGTCCGTCAGCCGCATGGACGCGACGCCGACATACCAGGCGTCCTTGGGGAGTGGCACGCGATCGGTGACGGCGGTCGTGGTGCGGTCCGTCATGAATTGGGTTTCTTTGCAGGAAGGAAGAAGCCGAGCCGCTGGCAGGCATCGAACACGCGCCGGCCATTGATGCTGACCAGCATCATCGCTCCCAAGCTGATCCAGGCGACGGCCGTCCGGATCGCGGCGGCCTGGACCAGCGGGAACGTCGCCATGATCCACAGAAACGTGATGGCACGCGCGACGAAGTAGAGCGCCCAGGCATAGGTGAAGGCTCGAAAGAAGCGCAGCACCTCCGGTCGATCGACCGGAATGTCGGGGCGACGCTTGCGGGCGATCGTCATCACCAGCGGTTCGCGTCCCGATGCTCCAACCGCAAAGGCTGCAGCGGTGAGCAGGTTGATGATCGCGCCCTCGTAGCGGATCATGAATGGCGTGCGTGCCCACAGGTCGATGGCGCCGAACACGAGGGCGGCGCCGTTCGCGAACAGCCAGAGCGGAGGGAACGG
>CAXTTU010000178.1:2548-7073 GCA_964247225.1 uncultured Sphingomonas sp.
TGCGGGCGATGGCGGGATTGGCGAAACCATCCTGCCAGAAACGGGCGAGGGCATGTCGTATCGCCGGGTCGTCACCCGTCATCTGGCCGATGAGCTTCGTCGCCCGCGCGCCTAGCCGCCGTGCCTGTGGCGTGTCGGCGGGCCCGTCCACTATCGCGTCCAGCTCTTGGTACACCGCCCGCCACTCCGTCTCGATCGCGGGCGCGACTTCGGCCAGCCGGCGCTGCTGATCCGGCGTGAAGCAGCGCGTCGCGATCGCTTCCAGCGCTGGCGTCCAATGCAGCCGCATGGGTTCGGCACGGGCTAGCGCCGCCAGGAACGTACGATCGAGGCTGCCATGCTCGGTCAAATGCCGGCGGGCGCGACCGATCAGCGACAAGGCTTCGTCGACGCGGGAGCGTTGCTCTTCCAGCGCCTGCGCCTGAAGGTCGAGGCTGGACGCGAGGTCGGGCTGACCTGCGGAAAGCATTTCGCCGATGCGGGAGACCGACAAGCCGAAACGCCGCAGCAATAGTACCAGATGGAGCCGTTCGCACTCGGCTTGACCGTAAGTCCGCCAGCCATGCCCGTCGCGCACGGGCCGAATCAGCCCTGCCGCTTCGTACAGTCGAAGCGCTTTCACCGTTACCCCGAAGCGCCGGGCTACATCGGCGGCGCCGTCCGGGAATTGCGATGCCCTAGGTCGAGTTCGTACCATAAAATGAGATAGTAGGGTCGTCCCTTGGGGACAACGCAAGCCGAATTTGTCGATGCGCGTCAGTTCACAGCTTTGCCGAATTCGACCGTCTTCGGGAAAGCCAGTGATGCTCTAAAGCCGGAGGACCGCTCACCGTTCCCTTCACAATGCGTCGGCTAAGCGTACGTTTTTGGGCCTTCTCTCACCGGTCCCCATGAAGAGCACCTATTGCCGCTCAGCGTCCGCGACGCCTGGGCCTCCGCTCCGCGACCGTACGACCCCTTGTCTGCATGGCGGACGGGGCGAAATCGGCGAGGGTCATCCGGCGCTGATGGGCGAGCAGGGCGTCAATAAGATGCGCGTCAGCGTGGTTCGGCAAGCAGCTCGATGTAACGCTGTGCCGAGTTCTCGATGTCGGCGCTACCCTCGTTGACGATCTGTCGCCCGACGTTGAACCCGTAAACGCGATCTACGCGCCACTGGCGCAAGCGATCAGCCACCCGGCGGACCGTAGCGGCCGATAAGGGGATCAGATTCGGATAGCTGTACATGAAGCTGACGCGACCAGGGTTCGCCACCACCTGCATCGTATCGCCGGTCATCAGCACGCCCTCACTGGGTCCATTCGGCGTCCAGTGAAGCACGGCTGAACCGGGAAAATGTCCGCCGAGCCGGATCAGCGTGACCTCGGGACCCAGGGCCATCGTGTCGCCGTTCCAGAACCGGATCGCGGGGTCGGGTCGCATCACCCATTCTCGATCGGCGGCATGGAGGTGGATCGGACAGCCGAACGCCGCCGCCCAGCCTTGGCAGGTCGTGTAGTAATGCGGGTGCGAGATCGCGATGCCCGCGAGGCCGCCGAAACCTTTGATCAACTCGACCGTCGCATGGTCGATCAGCGTGATGCAGTCCCACAGAAGGTTGCCCGCCGGCGTGCGGACAAGCAGCGCCCGCTGCCCGATCGCGAAATCGGGTTGTGTGTGGATCTCGAACAAGTCCGGCTCGAGCAGGCGCCAGGTGTTGACGTGGCCGGCACTCAGCTCCTCCGGCGTGGTCCAGGCCTGTCCGCTGCGCGGCACGTACTGCCGCTCGTCCTCGCAAATCGGGCATCGCTTAGGCGACGACGGGGCGTCGGCATAGGAGGTGCCGCACTCCTTGCAGATATGGACGGGCATTCAGATCAACCCCGCGTGTGCCAGCGCGGCGTCCACCGACGCCCGGCTCCGCTCGCTTGGCTCGGTCATCGGAAGGCGGAGACCTGCCGGGCACCCCGCCCGGACCCGGCTGAGCGCATACTTGACTGGTCCGGGCGACGCATCGGAGAACAGTGCGGCGTGAAGCGGGTAGAGGCGATCCTGCAACGCCAGCGCCCCGGCATAGTCTCCAGCGTGACAGGCCGCTTGCATTCTCGCGCAAAGCTCGGGCGCGACATTGGCGGTGACCGAGATGCACCCGGTCCCGCCCAAAGCATTGAAGGCGAGCGCGGTCTCGTCATTGCCGGTCAATTGCGTGAAGCCCGCCCCAAGCAGGGCGCGGTGCTCGGACACGCGGGCAAGCACGCCGCTCGCATCCTTGATGGCGACGACCTTCTCGGGGAATTCGTTCACGATCCGCGCCAGCGTGGCGGGTTCGACGTCGGTCACCGTCCGCGCGGGCACGTTGTAGAGGACGAGCGGCAACTCGGCCCCGTGCGCCAGCACAGCGAAATGGCGGTAGACGCCTTCCTGGTTCGGCCGGTTGTAATAAGGCGCGACCACCAGCGCAGCGTCGGCGCCGGCCTCCTTCGCCGCCCGCACGTTCTCCGTCGCGACGCGCGTGTCGTTCGAGCCCGCGCCGGCGATCACCGGCACCCGCCCGTTCGCCTGCTCCACACAGGTGCGCACCACGGCGAAATGCTCACGCGCGGTCAACGTGGCCGCTTCTCCCGTCGTGCCGCAGGCGACCAGCGCGGACGAGCCATCCGCGATCTGCCAGTCAATCAGGGCGCGATAGACCGGCTCGTCGAACCGTCCGTCGGCCGCCGCGAAGGGCGTGACCAGCGCCGGGATGGAGCCGGAGAAGATCGGCCGTGCCATCGTGGTCCCGGTCGCCGGCATCGTTAGAGTCTCCAGGATGGCTCGGCTTTCACGACAACAGCGGTGCCACATCGGACGTGATGGGGATTTCCAGCAGCGCCGGCCCGTTGCGGTCAAGAGCCTGCTTCAGTTCGCGGGCGATGTCGTCCGACGAAGTGGCCCGGGCGGTCGCGCAGCCGTAACCAGTCGCGAGGGCCATGAAGTCGATCCCGGGCAGGTCCATGCCGGGGACGCCAAGGGTCTTCTGCTGCTCGGCAAACGATTTCAGAATGCCGTATTCGCTGTTGTTCAGCACCAGGAACACGATGGGCAGCTTGTGCTGCGCCGCCGTGTAGAGCGCCTGGATCGAGTAATTGGTCGCGCCGTCGCCGAGGATGCACAGCACCGGCCGGTTGCGGCCCGTATCCCGCTCCGCAAGCGCATAACCCACCGCCGCTGGCAGCGCCCAGCCGAGCCCGCCGCTTGCGAACAGCGAGAAGGAGTGCGGCCGGGTGATCGGCACCCATTTGTGGAACTCCTCGACGTTGGAGGTCGACTCGATCAGGATCATCGCGTCGTCGGGCCGGTTTGCCTGCAGGGTCGAGAACACCTCGGCCGGCGTCAGCATCGCGCCCGGCTCGTCGGGGAGCGCGCGCTTCCACTCGCGCGGCGGCACCGGCGGATAGCGGCCGGGCCGCACCTCCGCGAGCAGGCCCTCCACCGCCAAGCGCGTGTCGGCGAGCAGGCTGTCGCCGACCGGCGCGCGTGCTGCCTCGGCGGGGTCGTCGGTGATGTGGAGCAGCCGCGTGCCCTCGGGCAGATACTCGCCGGGCACATGGGGGTAATAGCGAAATACCGGCGCGCCGATCACCACCACCAGATCGTGCCCCTCCAGCTTCTCCGCGAGCGGCGCGATGGCGAAGGGCAGGAAGCCCTGGAACAGCGGATGGTCCTCCGCGAACACCGCGCGCTCGGTCTCGGGCGGCGCCCAGACCGGCACGTTAAGTGCCTCGGCCAGCTGATGCGCCGCGTCCCAGCCATCGGCCCGATCGAGCGCAGCGCCGAGCACCAGCACGGGACTCTTCGCCTCACTGATCGCCCGCGCGAACTCCCGTAGGCGGTCCGGATCGGGTCCGACGCGCTGGCTCTGGGTACGCACCACCGCGCTGCCCACTGCCGGCTTGTCGAAGTCATCCATCGGCAGCGACAGGAACACAGGCCCGGCAGGCGGCTGCACCGCCGTGGCGTAGGCGCGCATGACGGCGGCGGGCGTGTCGGCGGCGCGCACCGGCTCATAGCTCCACTTGACCCACGGCTTGGGCGTCTCGGTCGGCTGGACGTTGGTGAGGTACGGCTCGATCAGCAGCATCTCGCGCGTTTGCTGGCCCGCCGTGACGATCAGCGGCGTCTTATTGTAATAGGCGCAGATCAGGTTGCCGACCGCGTGGCCGACACCGGCAAAGGTGTGGAGATTGACCAGCGCCGGCCGGCGGGTCGCCTGCGCGTACCCGTCGGCCATCGCCAGCACGGAGGCTTCCTGCAGGCCCAGCACATAGGTGAAGTCGGTCGGGAAATCCTGCAGGAAGGGCTCCTCGGTGGAGCCCGGGTTCCCGAAGACGGTCGTCAGGCCAACCTGCCGCAGCAGGTCGAAGGTGGCCTCGCGAACGGTGGCTGTCATGACGTCCGTCTCCGGGTGGTTTGCGGTAGGTTCCGGAACTTAGCGGCCGAGAAACGCCAGCGTGTCGGCGATCATCTGGTCCGAGTTGGTCTGGTAAAAGCCGTGCGGATGGCCTTG
>CAXTTU010000179.1:0-6976 GCA_964247225.1 uncultured Sphingomonas sp.
GTCGGCCCACGGCGGATCGAGGTCGTCCGAGCATCGACTCTGCCACATAGCCTCCGCCGCATGCTCGATCGCCGCCGCGAGATCGCCGCCCGCGCAGATTCGACATTTGCTCAGTCATCGGCGACTTCGCCTCCCGCTGCTGCGCCACGCCCATCCGAATCCGGCCGCGGTCGATGCGGCGGGGCCAACCAGCCGGGAGGCGGCGGCGAGTCCCAGGGCCAATGGCGCTCCCGCTCCAGCAGCACAGTCGGCGCGATCCAGCCGAGCTGGACGAGGCGTGCACGGATGGACTGGAGCGGCTCGGTCAGGCCGTCGTTGACGTTCCGGAGCGTCAGGCCGGCGCGCTGCCAGAACCGCTGGACGAGCTCCCGCTCGCGCGCGTAGCGATGCACGACGAGCAGCGCGAGCCGCACTTCCAGCGTGGCCACGGCCTCGTTCTTCGAGCGGGCGACCGCCTGCTCCAAAATCGTCAGGGCCGTCCCGACGACATGCGCGTCGAGCCTGCTCACGCGCCGCAGCATGTTCGCCGGGCGGCGCGCATAGGGGACCGGCACCGCCCGCAGGTCGGTGGACCCGCAGTCCGCGCGCCGACAGCGCAGATGCCGGGTGATCTCGGACCAGACCTGGCTGCCGCCGGTCGCGGCGAGATGCCGTGCGAGGTCGTTCCGCGTCCAATCGTCTTCGAAATGGCAGCGCCCGCACGTGATCCGCACGTCGGCTTCGATCCGCGCGAGGTCGCTGAGACGCTTGGGCTGGCCGACCACGACGGAAGATGCTCCCCGAAACTGAATGTCGGCCCTGTTCCCGTAATGTTCCGTGTTGGCAAGGTCTGGAGCACCGGAAACCGCAAGGCCCGATACGCGGACGCGGACGCGGACGCGGCCGACGGCACGACGAGCGCAACGCACGCCTGAGCCGGCACGCCGTCCGCGCTTGCTTCCGCGCCGCGGTCGCAGCATCACCATCGGATACGAGTTTATGCCGCAGAGCGTGCGATGAAGCCGGATCAGCGCAGCGGGAACGGTCCGGTCGAGACACCGCGCGCCGCATCGGCAACGCTGGTGTCGGCGTCCAGATTGCTGCACTCTCATGCCGATCTCGGCTTCCAATGCTATGAGTGACCTGAAGGAAACGGGCCGATGCAGGGCATCGTGAAGGCGGTGGGCGATTTCCGGGAGGCGGCCGCGCCGACGTTCGTCCTCGCCACCGACGCGCTCGCCCAGCGGGTCGTCGACGCCGGCTGCACGGGCGTGCAGTTCCGACATCCCCTGTGGTTCGCGCCGGGGTTCGAGGAGGTCGTGAAGACGCGGAACGGCGTCGCCCGGCTCGTCCGGGACGAGGCCGGTCGCTATCGGCTCGTGCCGTTCTCCGTCGAGGAGGCCGACGCGGGGCCGCCGGCCGACGCCGCGTGAGGACCGGTCCCCTCACTCCCGATGCCGGAGCGCATCGACCAGCAGGCTGAACGCCGCGGAGGGCTGGCGACGGCTCGGATAATACAGATGGTAGCCCGGGAACGGCGGGCACCATTCCTCCAGCACGCGCACGAGGCGCCCGTCCGCGACGTGGGCCGCCGCCCTGTCCTCCATCACGTAGGCGAGCCCGAATCCGGCCAGCGCCGCCCGAAGGACCATCTCGGCGTTGTTGAACGCGACCTGGCCTTCGACCCGCACCCGTAGTTCGCGCCCGGCCCCTTCCAGCTCCCAGGCGTAGAACCCGCCCGCCGTGTTGAGGCGCAGGTTGACGCAGCGATGCCCGGCGAGGTCCTGCGGCGTGCGCGGCGGGGCCCGCTCCGCGAAGTAGCCGGGCGAGCCGACCACCGTCATGCGGAGATCGGGGCCGATCCGCACCGCCACCATGTCCCTGGCGATCGACTCGCCCAGCCGGACCCCGGCGTCGAAACGCTCCGTCACGATGTCGGCGAACCCGGAGTCGACACCGAGCTCGACGTGCACGTCAGGATAGGCGGGCAGCAGCCTCTCCAACACGGGCCACAGGACGGTATCCACCGCGTGCTGGGAAGCCGTGAGGCGGATCGTTCCGGCCGGTCGCTCCCGCAGCTCGCTCAGCGAAGCGAGTTGCGTCGCGATGCCGTCCAGCGCCGGCCGGAGCGTGCCGAGCAGCCGATCCCCCGCTTCGGTCGGCGCGACGCTCCGCGTCGTGCGGGTGAGCAGTCGCACGCCGAGACGGCCCTCCAACCGGCGGACGGTGTGGCTCAGCGCCGATTGCGACGTGCCGAGCCTGGCCGCGGCGCGGGTGAAGCTCCGTTCGTCCGCGACGGTCAGGAAGGCGTTCAGGTCCACCAGGTCGTCGCGCTGCATCCATGAATCCCCGACATAGGTTCATGCGGGTCCTAACGCCTAATCCCATGCCGCGGGCGCACCTAGATCGACCTCTCAGCAGCGGAGACGAATCATGGAGATCAAGCGCAGCGGCGCGCAGCCTTCGGCGGAGGGACCGGGCGAATGGTTCACCGGCAGGGTCAGGATCGACGCGCCCTTCAAGGGCAGCGGCGCACTGAGCGGCGCTACCGTCACGTTCGAGCCCGGAGCCCGCACGGCCTGGCACACGCATCCGCTCGGCCAGACGATCATCGTCACCGCGGGGCTCGGCCTCGTGCAGCGCCAGGGCGGTCCCGTGGAGCAGGTGCGACCGGGCGACATCGTGTTCTTCGAGCCGGCTGAAAGGCATTGGCACGGCGCATCCGCCTCCTGCGCTATGAGCCACATCGCGATCGCGGAAGCTCAGGACGGCAAGGTGGTGGACTGGCTGGAGCAGGTCACGGACGCCGAATACGCCGGCGGCACGCGCTGATGGCTGGCAATCAGATGCCCAACAAGGAACCTCCCATGAACCAGGTCATCGTCATAATCGGCGCGGGCGGGATCGGCGTCGCAATCGCCCGGCGCCAAGCCTTCGGCAAAATCGTGCTGCTGGCCGACTTCAACGAAGCCGTGCTGACGGCAGCCGCCGAGGAGCTGCGCACGGCGAGCTACGCCGTCGAGACGCAGATCGTCGACGTGTCTTCCCGCGAATCCGTCGTGGCGCTGGTGGACAAGGCCGCCTCGCTCGGCAGCGTGACGCAGGTCGTCAACACGGCCGGCCTGTCGCCGAACATGGCCCCGCCCGAGCGCGTGCTGGCGGTCGATCTATATGGCTCGGCGCTGGTGTTCGAGGCGTTCGGCGAGGTCATCGCCCCAGGCGGGGCGGGCCTGATCATCTCCAGCATGGCGGGGCACATGCTGCCCCCGCTCACCCCGGAGGAGAACAAGGCGCTGGCGTTCACCCCGGCCGACGAGCTGCTCGACCTCCCCGTCGTCAAGGGCGTGCCTGACTCGATGGTGGGCTACATGCTCGCCAAGCGCGCCAACCACCTGCGCGTCCAGGCCGAAGCGATCCGCTGGGGCGAGCGCGGAGCGCGGGTCAACTCGATCAGCCCGGGCATCATCGCCACCCCGCTGGCGCAGCACGAGCTGAACTCGCCGATCGGCGACGGCTACCGCGCGATGATCGCGGCTTCGCCCGCCAAGCGCATGGCTCCGCCGAGGAGATCGCGATAGCCGCCTCCTACCTGCTCGGCCCCGATGCCGGGTTCATTACCGGCAGCGACCTGCTGATCGATGGCGGCGTCATCGCCGCGATGTTCGCAGGCCAGCTTCCGACACCGGGCTCACCGATCCGTCCGGTCACCGTCGCGGCTCAGCCGTCCGCCCCACCAACACCGAAAGCATAGTGCCATGACCCAGGTTGTCGTCGTCATCGGAGCCGGCTCGATCGGACAGGCCATCGCCCGCCGGGTCAGCGCGGGCAAGCACGTGCTGCTCGCCGACCTGCGGCAGGAGTCGGCCGAAGCGGGCGCGAAGGTGCTGCATGATGCCGGGTTCACCGTGAGCACGGCAACCGTCGACGTGTCGTCGCGTCGGTCGGTTCACGCCCTTGTCGAGACGGCGACCTCGATCGGCGATGTGACCGGCGTCATCCATGCCGCCGGCGTGTCCCCCTCGCAGGCGTCGCCCGCGACGATCCTCTCCGTCGATCTGTACGGGACCGCGCTCGTGCTGGAGGAGTTCGGCGACGTGATCGCGCCCGGCGGCGCGGGGGTCGTGATCGCGTCGCAGTCCGGCCATCGCCTTCCGTCGCTGACGGCGGAGCAGGACCTGGCCCTGGCGACCACTCCAACGGACGAGCTGCTCGTGCTCCCGATGCTGCAGCCGGACCAGGTGGCCGACCCGTTGCACGCCTACCAGGTTTCCAAGCGCGGCAACTCGCTCCGGGTGAAGGCGGAAGCGGTGCGCTGGGGCAAGCGCGGCGCGCGGGTGAACACGATCAGCCCCGGCATCGTCATCACCCCGCTCGCCAACGACGAGCTCACCGGGCCGCGCGGCGACGGCTACCGACGCATGATCGAACATTGCCCGGTCGGCCGCGCCGGCACGCCCGACGAGGTCGGAACCGTGGGCGCTCTCCTGATGGGCCCGGAGGGCGCGTTCATCACCGGCAGCGACTTCCTCATGGATGGAGGAGTGACGGCCAGCTTCTTCTACGGCGATCTCGCCCCGAAGTGATCGGCCCGTCGGACGGCGGCGACCGGACCCGACCCGGCGCGGTTCCCATGAGGCGTTCGGCGAAACGACGACGCGGACGAGCGCGACCGCCGCTTCGGCGTCGATCGTCCCTTCCCCTCAATCATTCAATGGAGTGTGCGACATGCAGAAGCGTATCCTGGGCCAAGGTGGCCTCGAAGTCTCGGCCATCGGCCTCGGCTGCATGGGCCTGAGCTACGGCTACGGCCCGGCGACGGACCGTTCGGAGGCGATCAGGCTCATCCGCGCCGCGCATGACCGCGGCGTGACCTTCTTCGACACTGCGGAAGCCTACGGCCCCGCCGTCAACGAGGAGGTCGTGGGCGAGGCGCTGGAGCCTGTGCGCGACCAGGTGGTGATCGCGACCAAGTTCGGCTTCAGGAACGGCAGGACTTCCGACGGGCTCGACAGCCGGCCCGAGCGCATCCGCGAGGTCGCGGACGCGGCGCTGAAGCGGCTCCGCACCGACCGCATCGACCTGTTCTACCAGCACCGGGTCGATCCCGACGTGCCGATGGAGGACGTCGCCGGCACGGTGAGGGAGCTGATCCGGGTCGGAAAGGTGAAGCACTTCGGCTTGTCCGAGGCGGGCGCGCAGTCGATCAGGCGCGCGCATGCGGTGCAGCCCGTCGCCGCACTCCAGAGCGAATACTCGATGTGGTGGCGCGAACCGGAGGCGGAGATCCTGCCGCTGCTCGACGAGCTCGGCATCGGCTTCGTGCCGTTCAGCCCGCTCGGCAAGGGGTTCCTCACCGGCAGGATCGACGCGAACACGACCTTCGGCGAGCAGGACTTCCGGCGCACCGTGCCCCGCTTCGCGCCCGAGGCGCTGGAGGCCAACCAGAAGATGGCCGACGTCGTGGGCGAACTGGCGGCGAGCAGGGCCGTGACCCCCGCGCAGATCGCCTTGGCGTGGCTGCTGGCGCAGCGGCCCTGGATCGTGCCGATCCCCGGCACGACCAAGCTCCACCGGCTGGAGGAGAACCTCGGCGGGGCGGCGGTCGAACTCACCCGCGACGATCTCGCCCGCATCGAGCAGGCGCTCGGCTCGGTCGAGGTCCAAGGCGCCCGCTACGCCCCCGCCGCGCAGCAGATGGTCGGCCGCTGAGCCGATCGAGGAGAGGACCGACCATGGGCAGCAGCACCCCGACCGTCACGCTGAACAACGGCGTCGAGATGCCGATCCTCGGCTTCGGCGTGTTCCAGGTCCCTGACGCGTCCGAATGCGAACGCAGCGTCCGCGACGCGATCGACGTCGGCTACCGCCTGCTCGACACCGCCGCGTCCTACGGCAACGAGGAGGCGGTCGGCGCGGCGATCCGCGACCACGGAATCGACCGGGCGGAGCTGTTCGTCACCACCAAGCTGTGGATCGAGGACGCGAGCTCCGAGGGCGCCAAGGCGGCATTCGAGCGCTCGCTGAACAAGCTCGGGCTCGACTATCTCGACCTCTACCTGATCCACCAGCCCTATGGCGACGTCTACGGCGCGTGGCGGGCGATGGAGGAGCTGCACCGCGCCGGGCGCATCCGCGCGATCGGCGTCAGCAACTTCTACCCCGATCGGCTGGTGGACTTCGTGCTTCACAACGAAGTCACCCCCGCGGTGAACCAGATCGAGACCCACCCCTTCCACCAGCAGGTGGAGGCCCAGAAATGGCTGGAGGAATACGAGGTCCAACCCGAGGCATGGGGACCATTCGCCGAGGGCAAGAACGGCCTCTTCTCGAACGAAGCGCTCCAGTCGATCGGCCGGAAGCACGGCAAGAGCGTCGCTCAGGTCGTGCTACGCTGGCTGACGGAGCGCGGGATCGTCGCTATCCCGAAATCGGTGCGCAAGGAACGCATGGCCGAGAACTTCGCCGTGTTCGACTTCGAGCTCGACGCGGACGACCTCGCGGCGATCGCAGCGCTCGACCAGAAGACCAGCAGCTTCTTCGACCATCGTGACCCGACGATGGTGAGACGGCTGGGGACGCGCAAGCTCGAAGCTTGATGCAGGTCGGCGCTATACGACGTGTGGCCGCATGCTGAACCACGAACAGTTCGTCTACTTCGACGACGCGCTTAGGCGAAGACCGACCGTCAAGCCGCGCGAGGCAGCCCATTAGGCGAGCGCGCGTCCTGTCGGAAACGCGCCGAAGGCGGGCGAAGAACGCGATCCAAGACGATCAGACCTCACCGTCCGATCCGATTACGACGTCGCGACTGCTGCACCGCCCAAGTAGGGCTCACACCCGCGACAACCTCCTCGCGTCTCAACCCTCCTGGCACCATCCACCTCGATCACCGCGCCCGCCCGTAGCCGGTGCAGCTCGGGATTGGCTATTAGCTCCCACTCGTCGCTGTCAGCTCCTGAAGGCGCGTGGAACCGGGTAAGCACGAGCGTTCCTCATG
>CAXTTU010000180.1:0-6901 GCA_964247225.1 uncultured Sphingomonas sp.
ACTGCGGCGAACTGGTGCGCGATCTGGAGCGGTTCTACGCGGAGTGGGCGGCGGAGTCCGCGGGGCCGCGCGTGCTGATGGGGCATTCGATGGGCGGGCACCTTGTGCTGCGCGCGATGCTGGACGGGCGGGTGCGGCCCGATGCGGCGGTGCTGTCCGCGCCGATGCTGGGGCTGAACAGCCCGGTCGGCGCGCGCGTCGGCGAATGGGCGGCGCGGCTGATGATCCGCCTCGGCGACCCCGCGCGCGCGGCGTGGAAGGGTGGGGAGAAGCCGGGGCCGGTCAGTCGCCAGTCGCTGCTGACGCATGACGACGCGCGCTATGCGGACGAGTTGTGGTGGCACGCGGCGCATCCCGAGCTGAAACTCGGTCCGCCGAGCTGGGCGTGGATGCACACCAGCTTCGTCTCCACCCGCGAGCAGCAGGCGGACGCGCGGCTGGCGGGGCTCGACGTGCCGATGCTGATGCTGGTCCCGCTCCGCGACGCGCTGGTCGATCCGCGCGCGGCGCTGCGGGTCGCGGGGGCGCTGCCCGCAGCGCGGGTGGTGACTTGGGGCAAGGAGGGGCGGCACGAGGTGCTGCGCGAGGCGGACCCGGTGCGCGACGCGGCGCTCGCGGCGGTGGACGCGTTCCTCGACGAGCTCGCCCCGTGACCTATGATATCGCGATCGTCGGCGCGGGCATCGCAGGCGCGAGCCTCGCCGCCGCGATCAGGACCCGTGCGCGGGTGCTGTTGCTCGAGGCGGAGGATCAGCCGGGCTACCATGCGACGGGCCGCTCGGCGGCGTTCTGGTCGGAGACCTATGGCGGCCCGAACATCCAGCCGCTGACCAGCGCATCGGGTGCCGCGCTGCGCGACGGCGGCTACCTCCAGCCGCTCGGCTCGCTCCACATCGGTCGCGCGGCGGACGAGGCGCGGGCCGAGGCGTTCGTGGCCGAGTTCGCGGGGACAGCGGTCGAGCTGTCGCGCGTCGACCCGGCGGCGATGGTGCCCGGGCTGCGCGCGGGCTGGACGGTGGGCGTGTGGGAGCCGAGCTGCGCGTATATCGACGTGGGCAAGCTGCACGGCGACTGCCTCGCCGCAGCCAGACAGGCGGGCGCGACGCTGGTCACGAACGCCGGGCTGGAGCGGGCGACGCGCGACGGCGGGGCATGGCGGGTCGAGACGCGGGCGGGGACGTTTGGGGCAAGCGTGCTGGTCAACGCCGCCGGGGCGTGGGCGGATGCGGTGGCGAGAGCGGCAAGCGTCGCTCCGCTCGGGATTGCGCCTTTCCGCCGGACGGTGGTGCAGCTGCGCCCGGACCCGCCCGCGCCCGCCGGGCTGCCGCTCGTCGCCGACCTGCGCGGCGCGTTCTACTTCAAGCCCGAAACGGGCGGGCGGTTGTGGCTCAGCCCGCATGACGAGATCGCGAGCGACCCGTGCGACGCAGCGCCCGAGGAGCTGGACGTGGCGCTGGCACTCGACCGGTTCGAGGGGGTGATCGATTGGCGAGTCGCGGCGGTGGAGCGGCGTTGGGCAGGCTTGCGGAGCTTCGCGCCCGACCGGCTGCCCGTGTACGGCTTCGACCCGAAGGTGCCAGGGTTCTTCTGGTTCGCAGGGCAGGGCGGCTTCGGCATCCAGACCGCACCGGCGGCGGCGGCGATCGGCGCGGCGCTGGTGTTGGGGGAGGCGATGCCGGCGGAGGTGGCGCGGGTGGATGTGGAGCGGTATGGGGCGCGGCGGTTCTGATCCTCCCGCGTGACAGGGAGTATGATGCCTGGCACCTCTCACCCTCCCCGGCGAAGGCCGGGGCCCAGCTCGGCGCGCAGACGCTGGGCCCCGGCCTGCGCCGGGGAGGGTAGGGTTGCTACTCCCAAGCCTGGCTTCCCCGCGGCCTTGGCTGCATCGCTGGCCAGCTTGTCTACCCGCTCATTGTCCGGGTGGCCGGCGTGACCCTTCACCCATTCCCACTCGATCCGATGCCGCGCCGCCGCGTCGATCAGCGCCTGCCACAGGTCCGCGTTCTTGACCGGTTTCTTGTCCGCCGTCCGCCAGCCGTTGCGCTGCCACCCTTTGATCCACTTGGTCAGCCCGTCCATGACGTAGCGGCTGTCCGTGGAAAGCTTGACCCGGCACGGCCGGGTGAGCGCGTTGAGCGCCTCCACCGCCGCGGTCAGCTCCATGCGGTTGTTGGTGGTCATTGCCTCGCCGCCGGACAGCTCCTTCTCGCGCTCGCCACTGCGGATCAGCGCGCCCCAGCCGCCCGGGCCGGGATTGCCCTTGCACGCGCCGTCGGTGGCGATGGAAACGGGGGTGAGCTCGGTCATGCGAACAGATCGGGGTGGGCGTCGTAAAAGACTAGGCGGCGCATGTAGGCGAGCGGGTCCTTGCGGGTGACGAGCGCGTCGGCGGGGGTGTTGAGCCAATCCCACGCGCGGGTGAGCGCGAAGCGGACGCACGCGCCCTTGGCGAGGACGGGCATGAACGACCGCTCGCGTTTGGACAAGCCGAACGCCGCTTGATAGCCTTCAAGCAGCGAACGTCCGATCGCGGGCGTGGCGGGTGACCCGCTGCCGTCGAACGCCCAGGCGCTGTGCATTACCGCAACGTCGTAGGCGCGCGTGTCGGTGCAGGCGAAGTAGAAATCGATCAGCCCCGACACCGCGTCGCCGCGCATTAGCACATTGTCTGGGAACAAGTCGGCGTGGATTGCCCCGCGCGGCAGGTCGGTCGCGTCCGGAAAGCCAGCACCGGTGTAGTCGGCTGGCCAACCTGCTAACACCCCGTCTAACGCGACCCCCAGGTCATCATGCAAACCGGGCGCGATTTGGTCGAGGGCCGCGCCGCACCGGTCGAGCAACGGTCGCCAGCTGTCCACCCCCAAGCTGTTCGGTCGCTCGGGCGCGAAGTCCGCCAGCCCCGCGTGCATCCGCCCCAGCGCCGCGCCCGCCGCGCGCGCCTGCGCGGGCGTGGGGTGGGAGACCGACACGCCGGGCAGGAACTCTATTAGGCACGCGGGCCGCCCCTCCAGCTCGTGCAGCCACGCACCCTCACGGTCCGCGATCATGCGCGGAACCGGGTTGCCCTTGGCCGCGAGGTGATCGGTGACCGCGCGGAAGAAGGGCAGGTCCTCCGCCGCGACGCGCTTTTCATAGAGTGTCAGGATGAAGCGCCCGCCCGTCGTGTCGACGAGGTAGTTCGAGTTCTCCACCCCCTCGGCGATGCCCTTTGCCGAGACGAGCTCGCCGACATCGAAGCGCGCGAGAAAGGCGGTGAGCGCCTCGGCGGGGACGTGGGTGTAGACGGCCATCAGCGCCGCCCGCCGAAGGTGACAGAAATAACGTGACGATATTGCGACACGTCGACGGGCCGAGGCTGGCCAGCGTTGAACGAAGCGGGGCAGAAGGGGAATGACGCGATCACGATGCGGGAACATACCCTGAGCCGAGGCTGGTAGGAAAGCGGCTCGTCCGGGAGTTCAGGCGAAGGCGGGCCAGGAAGATTGGACGTCTTGCCATCCACCCCGAAGCCGTTCGTGTCGAGCCTGTGGAAGCACGGCCAGGAAGTGCGTTCTCCCGTGCTTCGACAAGCTCAGCACGATCGGAGGGAGGGGAAGCTCAAGAGAAAGCTCACGCCGCCTCCAGCGCCCTCGGCAGCTTGAACGCGATCGTCTCACGGCTGGTTTCCACCTCCGTCTCGCGCACTGCGTACCTCTCCGCCAACCGATCCACCAGCTCGCGTACCAGCAGTTCGGGCGCGGATGCCCCGGCGGTGATGCCGAGCGTGCCGACCCCCTCAAGCCAGCGCCAGTCGAGTTCGTCCGCGCGTTGTAGCAGGTGCGCGGCGGTGCCCTCGCGCTCCGCCACCTCGACCAGCCGGAGCGAGTTGGATGAGTTGGGCGCGCCGATCACCAGCAGCAGGTCGCATCGCGCGGCGATCGCCTTGACCGCGGTCTGGCGGTTGGAGGTGGCGTAGCAGATGTCCTCGCCGCGCGGGCCCTGGATCAACGGGAAGCGCCGCTCCAGCGTCCTGACGATCTCGGCGGTGTCGTCGACCGACAAGGTGGTCTGGGTGAGGTATGCAAGGTTGGCCGGGTCGGCGGGCTCGACCACCAGCGCGTCACCGGCGGTCTCAACCAGCGTCATTGCCCCGACCGGGACCTGGCCGAAGGTGCCGATCACCTCCGGATGTCCCTGATGGCCGATGAACAGGATATGCCGCCCCGCGGCGACCAGCCGCTCGGCCTGGCGGTGGACCTTGCTGACCAGCGGGCAGGTCGCGTCGAGATAATCGAGCCCGCGCCCCTGCGCTTCCGCCGGCACCGCCTTGGGTACGCCATGCGCGGAGAACACCACGGGCGCGCCGTCGGGCACCTCGTCCAGCTCCTCCACGAACACCGCACCCTTGTCGCGCAACGCCTCGACGACGAAGCGGTTGTGGACGATCTCGTGCCGGACGAACACGGGCGCGCCGTGCTTCTCCAGCGCCAGCTCGACGATGCGGATCGCGCGGTCCACGCCCGCGCAGAAGCCGCGCGGGGCGGCGATGAGCAGTTCCAGCGGCGGCTTCAGGGCGACGGTGGCCATGCGCCCTGCCTACCCCATCGCTTGCGCGCGCGAAAGCCGCTTCCTATGACGCGCGCTGCCCCGTTCGCGTCCCGAAGGTAGCCCAAGTGTCCCGATTTCGCCTCCTCGTCCCCGCTCTGCTGCTCGTCGCGGGAGGCTGCGCGCAGAAGGGCGAGCTCGACGAGACGGGCGGGGTGAGCGCGGTGCGCTCCGCCTGCCCGAGTGTCGGCGTGCCCGCCGGGACGGGGGACGTGACGCTGTTCGACCCGCCGGGCGCGCGAACCGCGGACGCGATCGACGTTGCGGCGCTGATGACCAATGTCCGCTCGACCTGCGACAGCAGCGGCCCGCAGGTGAACACACAGGTGACCTTCGAGATCGACGCGCGCCGCCGCGACACCGCCGCCGCGCGGGATGTCGTGCTGCCGTACTTCATCACCGTGGTGCAGGGCGGCAACGCGGTGGTCGCCAAGCGGGTCAGCCGGGTGAACGTCCATTTCGACGCCGGGCAGGCGCGCGCGCGGGCGACGGGGCAGGCGAGCGCCAGCGTCGATCGCTCGGCCGCGACGCTCCCCGACGACGTCCGCAAGCGGCTGACGCAGAAGCGCAAGGCGGGTGGCGAGGACGCGGCGATCGACCCGCTCAGCCGCCCCGACGTCCGCCAGGCGGTGCTGCGCGCGACGTTCGAGGCGCTGGTCGGGTTTCAGCTGACCGAAGATCAGCTCCGCTACAACGCGACTCGTTGACTTGGGGCGCGCGCGCCCCCACACCTTTACTGTCTAGGCCGGGCGACCGGTCAGGGCTCTCGCGGGAGAGCGTTCCTTCAAGGAGCCGCCGAAGGAGCAACCGCCCCGGAAACTCTCAGGCACTAGGGACCGCGAGCGTCAGGACACTCTGGAAAGCGTTGCCGCTCCGGCGGTGGCCACCGAAGGGGTAAGCGGGCGTGCCCGTGAAAACTCTCAGGTTCCTGTGACAGAGGGGGCAGCGGATACAGCGGTCGGTTGACCGCCCGTTGCACCTTGGCGGGAGCCTCGAATGAGCGAAGCGGTTCACAGCGGCGCGGATGACGACAAGCACGCGCGCGGGCAGGTGATGAAGGGCGATATCGACCCTGATGCCGATGCCGAGCCCGGCCCGGAGCTGCTGCCGCTCGACGCATGGCATCGTACGCGGGGCGGGCGAATGGTGCCCTTCGCGGGCTATGAAATGCCGGTCCAATATGAGGGCATCATGGCCGAGCATCTGTGGGTGCGCGAACAGGCGGGGCTGTTCGACGTCAGCCACATGGGGCAGCTGGTCTTCACGGGCGAGACGCCGGACGTGGACGTCGCGGCGGCGCTGGAGGCGTTGTTGCCCGGCGATGTGACGGGGCTGGGCGAGGGGCGGATGCGCTATTCGCTGCTGCTCAACGAGAGCGGCGGCGTACTCGACGACCTGATGGTGACGCGGCGCGCGGATGGCTGGTACATGGTCGTCAACGGCGCGACGAAGTATGACGACATCGCGCATTTGCGCGAGCATTTGCCCGATGCGGTGACGATCAACCATCTCGACGAGCAGGCGCTGCTGGCGTTGCAGGGGCCGCGCGCGGTCGACGCGCTCGCTCGCGTGGTGCCGAGTGTCGAGCGGCTGGTGTTCATGACCGCGGGCGCGTTCGCGTGGCAGGGCGCGCCGCTGTGGATCAGCCGGTCGGGCTATACCGGTGAGGATGGGTTCGAGATTTCGCTCGCAGCCGATGCCGCCTCCGCCTTTGCGGACGCGCTCGCCGCCGAGCCGGAGGTGAAGCCGATCGGGCTGGGCGCGCGCGACTCGCTGCGGCTCGAGGCGGGGCTGCCGCTCTATGGCCACGACCTCGACCCGGAAACGACGCCCGTCATGGCCGATCTCGGCTTCGCGCTGGCGAAGCGGCGGCGCGAGGCGGGGGACTTTCCCGGCGCGGCCCGCATCCTGCTGGAGCGCGAGCAGGGCCCGGTTGCCAAGCGGGTCGGCCTGCTCGTCGAGGGTCGTCAGCCGGTGCGCGAGGGCGCGGCGGTGGTCGATGACGAGGGCAGCGAGGTCGGTCGCGTCACCTCCGGCGGCTTCGCGCCCAGCGTCGGCCAGCCGATCGCGATGGCCTATGTTCCGCTCGCCATGGCTGCGCCCGGCACCGTCGTCACGCTGGCGCAGCGCGGCAAGGTCCACCGCGCGACCGTCGTGCCGATGCCCTTCGTTCCCCACCGCTACGTCCGCAAAGGAGCCGCCTGATGCGTTACTTCACCGAAGACCATGAATGGATCGACGTCGACGGCGACGTCGGCACCGTCGGCATTTCCGAATACGCGCAGGGGCAGCTCGGTGACATCGTGTTCGTCGAGGT
>CAXTTU010000181.1:0-6882 GCA_964247225.1 uncultured Sphingomonas sp.
GTGTCGCCCGGGCGCGCCTATACGGTGGGCGAGCGCGGGCCGGAGCTGTTCGTGCCGACCGCGAGCGGCACGGTGATGGCGGCGGGCGCGGGCGCGACGGGCGCGCGCGACGTGCGGGTGGCGATCACGGTGCAGGGCGGCGGGAGTGATGCGCCGGGCGCGCTGACGCGGTCGAGCCGGCAGGTGGCAAGGGCGGTGAAGGCGGCGTTGTCGGACTAAGGTCGTGACGTTTCGGCGCGGTACCAAGGCAGCTCCGACTTGGCGTAGGCCTGCGCCTCCTCAAGCGACGCGTACAGGCCGGAGTATACCCCGGATCCCCAGTACCCATCGACTTCGTTCGGGTCCCAAGGTGCCTGCTCACGACGGAGCACCAGTTCGGTAAAGCGGACCAAGCCATCGGTACTCTGGTCGAAGTCTATTCGATGGAGCCCGTCCGAGCTGGTCAGGGTCGCGATGGTGCCGGTCATGCCCCGACTCTACGCGGACAAGGAGCTTGCACAATGGCGTACTCACTTGCCGCCGCCCGCAACGGGCAGGCGGAGGGATTCGTGACGCGGTTCGATCCGCGGTTCTGGACCGTCAACTTTCCCCGGACGATGATGGCGGCGGTAACGACGCCCGCGCCGGATGCGCTGCGCGTGGACCTTGCCTTCTACCGGCAGGACGACCTCGCGGGGCTGATCTGGGAGGCGGAGGACCGGTGGGACCATCCGCTGCTCGGCTATGAGACCGCGCGCGACTTTCGCCAGTGCCGGCTCTCCTTTCGCTGGCGGTCGAGCGGGGTTCGGGGGCTCGACGCGGTCAACGGGCCGGTGCTGACGATCGAGGGGCGCGACGCGAGCGGAGCTCCGCGCGCTTGGTATGTGCGGTTGTGGAACTATGCGCACGGCACGTCGGAGGACGCGGCGGTGACGCTCGACTTCGCCAACCTCGACGGCGGCTTCCTGCTGCCGGGCGAGGCGGACCCGGTCTGGGCGGGCGATGTCGATCGGATGTTCGTGTCGCTAGTGCCCGGGGAGTACACGGGCGCAGCGGAACCGCTCGACGCTGCCGTCGAGGCGTGGGTCGAGCTGACCGACCTTACCTGCGACGGGCCGGGCGCGGTGCTGGCGATCGGGGAGGCGGTAGTGCCCGAGCACAAGCTGCGGATCGCGACGGGGTATGACGATTGCTACAATCTCACACCGGCCCGCGTCCTCAGGAACGCGCTCCAGCTGGGGTATCGGGGGAAGGTCGTCCATTATGTCGGGATGAGCCATTATGCCCGGCTCGCGGATGGGCTCGCTGTTGCGGACGGTGATGTGCTCAACGTGGCCTGTGTCGCATGGCATCGCGATTTCGCGGGGCGGGCGAAGCGGCTCGGCTATGACGTGATCTGGTCGGTGTCGTATGAGTTGTTCGACGCCTACTGCCCGGAAGGCTGGAAGCAGCGCGGGGCGGACGGCTCGCCCGCGCTGACGGGGTGGGTGCCGCCGTCGACGCTGCTGAGCCCCGCTTGCGACGAAGCGATGGCGTATCTTCAGGCGGTGGCGCGGGCGTTTCTCGGCATCGCGGCGGAGGCCGGGCTCCCGCCGAAGTTCCAGGTCGGCGAGCCTTGGTGGTGGGTGCGGCCCGATACGGGCGAGCCCTGCCTCTACGACGCGCACGCCGTCGCCGCGTTCGCGCCGGTGGCGGTGGCGAGCGTTCGGGGAGTGCTCGACGCGGCTCAGCGCGCGACGCTCGACCGGGCGGGGGCGTGCCTCGCGGCATCAACGGCGGCGCTGGTCATTGCGGCGCGGGAAGCGGCACCGGGGTGCGTGTGTCATCTGCTGACCTATCTGCCCGGCGTGCTCGACGCGCGCGCGCCCGAGGTGCGGCGCGCGAACCTGCCCGTCGGCTGGGCGTCGCCTGCCTTCGATGTGCTGCAGCTCGAAGACTATGACTGGGTCACGGCGGGCGACGCGGATGCGACCGATCGCGGGGTGGCGGAGGCGGGGGCGCGGCTCGGCTATCCGCCGGACCGGCAGCATTACCTCAGCGGCTTCGTGCTCCGGCCAGAGGACCGCGCGCAGTGGGCGCTGATCGACGCGGCGGCCGCGGCGGCGAGCGCGCGGGAGGTGTTCGTCTGGGCGCTGCCGCAGGTGATCCGCGACGGGTTCGTTCACTGGGAGGGAGAAGACGAGGTGCAGGCGTTCGACGATGTGCTCTTTCCGCTCGCGCTCGGGCGCGAGGTGGAGGTGACGCCCGCTTTCTCCACCGCGATCGTGACGGGCGCGGGCGGGCAGGAACGGCGCAACGCCGCCTGGGCGGAGGCGCGGACCAGCTATGACGCGGGGCCGGGGGTGCGGAGCGAGGCGGACATCGCGGTGCTGCTGGCGTTCTTCCGCGCGCGGATGGGGCCGGCGCGCGCGTTCCGGTTGCGCGATCCGTTCGACTCCGCCGGCACGGACGAGCTGCTCGGCGTGGGCGACGGCGCGACGCGGCGGTTCGCGCTGGGGAAGGCGTATGGCGATCAGGTGCGCCGGATCACGCGACCGGTGGCGGGGAGCGTGGCGGTGCGCGTCGGCGGGGCGGTGACGCAGGCGTGGACGCTGGAGCCGGGCGGATGGGTGGTGCTCGACGCCGCGCCGGGAGTGGGCGTGGCGGTGCGGGCGGACTTCCGCTTCGACGTGCCGGTGCGCTTCGCGGAGGACAAGCTGAGCGTCAGCGCGGCAACCTTCGGCGCGGGGCGGGCGGCTTCGGTCCTGCTGATCGAGGTGAGGGAGGGGTAGGGCGGAGAAGGGGATTTCACGCGAAGGTCGCGAAGGAAAGAAGGGCGCGAAGAAGTAAGGCGGGGGCTCGACCGCGCCAGCGGCCTCTCATTTCCCTCATCAGCAAGTAGCGGCGCGCCATCGCGCGCGTCTTTTGTCCGAGGCCTCATGCACCTCCGCGAAGGTCGTTTAGCCTATCCTCTTCGCGATCTTCTTTCCTTCGCGCCCTTCGCGTGAAACTCTTCCCCCTGCCGCTTTGCGGCGAAGGAGGTCGGATGACCTGGTTGGACGAAGACCTAACCACCCTCGCGCTGTGCTGGCGGGTGGAGCGGCGGGACGGGGTGGCCATAGGGCTGACCAGCCATGACCGCGACCTTGTCGTCGATGGCGTCCGCTATCGCGCTGCGCCGGGGATGACGCCCTCGGCGGTGGCGCGGGGCGACGGGCTCGACGCGGACACGATGGACGTCGCGGGCGCGCTGACGGGCGCGGCGATATCGGAAGCCGACCTCGTCGCGGGGCGCTGGGACGGGGCGCGCGTGGTGCTGTTCGCCGCGGACTGGACGGGCGAGGGCGCGCCCGTGCCGCTCGGCGCGGGGACGATTGGCGCGGTGGAGACCCACGACGGCGCGTTCACCGCCGAGTTGCAGGGCGTCGCCGCCGCGCTCGCGCGCCCGGTGGCGGAGGAGACCAGCGCGGAGTGCCGCGCGGAGCTGGGCGACAAACGCTGCCGGGTGGCGATGGCGGGGCGGCGCAGGTTCGCGCGGCTGGTCGAGGCGGACGGTCGCGTGCTGACGGTGGATGCGCCCGAGCCGGTGGCCAACGCTTATGGCGGCGGGGTGCTGCGCTGGTTCGGCGGCGCGAACACGGGGCTGGAGAGCGCGGTGTCGCTGTCGGACGGCGCGGGCGTGACGCTTCGCCGCGCGCCCGCCTTCCTGCCGGAGCCGGGCGCGCTTGTCGAGCTGATCGAGGGCTGCGACAAGACGCTGGCGACCTGCGCCGCGCGGTTCGGCAACGCCGCGAACTTCCGGGGCGAGCCGTTCCTGCCCGGGATCGACCTGTTGACGCGGTACCCGGGGGCATGACGCGGGTTGAGGAGCGGGCGCGTGAGGCGATCGGTGCCAAGTTCCGGCTTGGCGGGCGGGACCCGGTGTACGGGCTCGACTGCGTGGGGCTGGTCGCCTGGGCGCTGGAGATGGACGACGCGCCGAGCGGCTACGCGTTGCGCGGCGGGGTGCCCGGGCGGGTGATCGCGTTGCTCGACGCTCGCCTGACCCGCGTTGGTGCGGCGGAGCCGGGCGATGTCATGCTGTTCGCGGCGGGACCGGGGCAGCTCCACCTCGGCATCACCAGCGCGTGCGGGCTGATCCACGCGGATGCGGGGCTCAGGCGCGTGGTGGAGCGACCGGGGGTGATGCCTTGGCCGGTGCTGGGGGCGTGGCGGTCTTGCTCTTCTCCGTTCGTGCTGAGGAGCTACTGAGTAGCTGGCGGAGCCAGCGTATCGAAGCCTGTCCTGAGCGCCTGCCTTGCAGGCAGTCGAAGGGGCTCGTCTCGAAGCACCGGCGATCCTCGCTCAGCCGGTGCTTCGAGACGGCACTTCGACTTCGCTCAGTGCCTCCTCAGCACGAACGGGTTGTTCGACCTGACCTAAAGGAGTTCACGCATGGCGACTCTCGTGCTCACCGCCGTGGGCGGGGTGGTCGGCGGGCCTATCGGGGCGGCGCTGGGCGCGCTGGTGGGGCAGGCGGTGGATCGCGATGTCCTGTTCAAGCCGAAGGGCGCAACCGGGCCGCGGCTATCGGACCTGCGCGTCCAGACTTCGTCCTACGGCACGCCGCTGCCACGCGTGTACGGCACCATGCGCGTCGCGGGCAGCGTGATCTGGTCCACCGACCTCATCGAAAGCCGCGCGACGAGCCACGCCAAGGGACAGCCTTCAGTCACGACGTACAGCTACGCCGCCTCATTCGCGGTGGCGCTGTCCGCGCGCGAGGTGCTGGGCGTCGGGCGTATCTGGGCGGACGGCAAGCTGCTGCGCGGCGCGGCGGGGGACTGGAAGAGCCAGCTGGGCGCGTTCCGGCTGCATCTCGGGACTGAGGATCAGCCGGTCGATCCGCTGATCGCTTCGGCGGAAGGCGACTGCCCCGCGCATCGCGGGCTCGCCTATGCGGTGTTCGAGCAGTTGCAGCTGGCCGACTTCGGCAACCGCATCCCCTCCATCAGCTTCGAGCTGACCGCCGACGCGGACGCGCCGGGGGTGGGGAGCATCGCGGCGGACCTCGGCGCGGGCTGCGTGCGCGATGGCGGGGCGACGATGACGCTGGGCGGCTTCGTCGCGAGCGGGGAGGCGCGCGACGTGCTGGGCGTGCTGGCCGATGCGAGCGGAGGCTGGTGGGCACCGGTTGGCGACGCGCTGGAGCTGCGGACGGAGGCCGCTCCGGTCGCGACGGTCGACGACGCGGGCGTGTCCGCAAAGGCATCGGGCGAGCGGCGCGCGCGCAAGCTGCCCGCGATCGAGAGCGTCCCCAAGCTGGTGACCGTGTCGCACTACGACCCCGCGCGCGACTGGCAGGCCGGAGTGCAGCGCGCGCGGCGACCGGGCGCGGGACTGGCCGAGCAGCGGATCGAACTGCCCGCCGCGCTCGATGCCGGGAGCGCCAAGGCGGTAGCGGAAGCGGCGCTGACGCGGGCGGAGGCCTCGCGGGGGACGCGGCGGGTAACGACGGGGCTGAGCGCGCTGATGGTTGCGCCGGGTGACGCGGTGAGCATTGCCGGCGAGGCGGGAACGTGGCGGGTGATCGACGCCTCGCTCGAGGAAATGGTGGTGGCGCTGACGCTCACGCCGCTCGTCCCCGCGCCGTCGCCGGTGGCGGCGAGCGCGGGGCGGGTGCTGGGCGCGCCCGACCTGGTCGCGGGGCGGACATTGTTGCAGGTGGCGGAGCTGCCCGCGCTGGGCGATGCCCTGCTCGATCAACCTCGCGTGATCGTCATGGCGAACGGGACGGGCGCGGGCTGGCGGCGCGCGGCCTTGCTCTGGTCGACCGATGGCGGCGAGCGGTGGACGGAGGCGGGGAGCACTGCCGCCCCCGCGGTCATGGGCACGCTCGCGACCCCGCTCGCGCCGGGGACGGCGGCGCTGTTCGACGATCGCGATATGATCGAGGTGGAGCTCGTGCGCGCGGACATGGCGCTGATGGGCGCGGATGACGGCGCGCTCGATGCGGGCGCAAACCTCGCGTTGGTGGGCGACGAGCTGATCCAGTTCGGCCGCGCGACGCAGCTGGGCGAGACACGCTGGCGGCTTGGGCGGTTGCTGCGCGGGCGGCGGGGGACGGCGATGGGGGCGAGCATTGGAAGCCGCTTCGTGCTGGTGTCCGCCGACGCGGCGGTGGCGATCGACCTGCCGGTGGCGGCGTTGGGCGGCGAGATGCGGGTGATGGCGACGGGGGTGGGTGACGCGGATTTGCCCGTGGTGGCGAGCGCGCCGGTGACGGGCGCGTCGGTGCGCCCGCCCGCGCCGGTGGCGCTGACGCTGGCTCCGCTCCCCGACGGTGGCGCGCGGCTCGGCTGGACGCGGCGGAGCCGGGTCGGGTGGCGCTGGGTGGACGGGGTGGACGCGCCGCTCGGCGAGGAGATGGAGCGCTACCGGGTGGCGCTGGCGGGCGCGGACCGCTTTGCCGAGGCGCCCGAACTGCTGCTGAGCGCCGCCGAGGTGGCGCCGGGCGGGGTGGCGGAGGTGCGCCAGCTCGGCACGCATGGCGAGTCGCTGCCTGCGACGATTCTACTAGGAGGGTGACATGGCGGACGTGACCGATCGGCTGGGATTGCCGCTGTTGGCGGCGGGGCAGGCGCAAAAGGAGCTGTTCCACAACGAGGCGCTGGCCTTGCTCGACCTGGTAGCGGGCGCGGGGGTGGAGGCGGTGGGGGTGAACGCTCCGCCCACCGCACCTTCGCCGGGACAGGCTTGGGTGGTCGGCCCCGCGCCGACGGGGGCCTGGGCGGGGCACGCGGGAACGCTCGCAGGCTGGACGGCGGGCGGGTGGCGGTTCGTCACGCCCCGCGAGGGTTTCGCGGTGTGGAGCGCGGCGGATGGCGCGGTCGCTCGCTGGCGTGGCGGGGCGTGGCAGGTGGGGGTGCTGAGCGGGCGCGGAGT
>CAXTTU010000182.1:0-6729 GCA_964247225.1 uncultured Sphingomonas sp.
CCGACGAGGCCGACCTCGTCGCCACCCAGCGCTGGGGCAACGAATGGGACGTCGCCGCCGCCGCGCTGATCGCCGCGGAGGCGGGCGCGACGGTGACGGACGCATTCGGCGCGCCGCTTGCCTTCAATCAGCCGCGCCCGCAGGCGTTCGGCGTGCTCGTCGCGGGAGCGGGCATCCACCAGGCGGCGCTCGCCCGTCTCGGCCACCGTGCGCGCGCAGTCGAACAAGTCGCGACTGAAAGTTAACCCAGATTATATTAACAGTGCGCGACAAGAGTACCCATGGACGTCAATTTCCGTATGAGAACTCGCCGATGCCGCTCACCGACGACGAGGTTTTCTCGCCCCTGATCCGCAAGCTGTCCCGGCTTGCCCCGCTGACCGAGACGGACCGGCAGGCGATCCGCGCCTTGCCGCTGGTCCCGAAGCCGGCGCGCTCGGGCCAGATGATCATGCGCGACGGCGAGCGGCCGACGCAATGCTCCGTGCTGATCCAGGGCTATGCCTGCCGCCACAAGACGACCAGCGGCGGCGGGCGGCAGATCCTGTCGTTTCAGCTTGCGGGCGACCTGCTCGACCTGCAGCACCTGCTCCTCGACCAGGCGGACCATAATGTTCAGCTGATCAGCGACGCGATCATCGGCTGGGTGTCGCGCGACCGGCTCCGCGCGCTGATGCGCGACCACCCGGTCGTCGCCGAGGCGCTGTGGCGCGACACGCTGGTCGACGCGTCGATCTTTCGCGAATGGGTGCTCAATGTCGGGCGGCGCGATGCGCGCTCGCGGATCGCGCACATGCTGTGCGAGTTCGCGGTGCGGCGCGAGGCGGCGGGGCTGGGCTCGACCGAGCGGTTCGAGCTGCCGATGACGCAGGAGGACATCGCCGACGCGACCGGGCTGACCTCCATCCACGTCAACCGCATGTTGCAGGCGCTGAGCGCCGAAGGCGTGATCGCGCGCGACCGGCGGCAACTGCACATCGTCGACTGGCCAAGGATGCGCCGGCTTGCGGACTTCGATGCGGCGTACCTGCATGCGGAGGCGGCTTGAGAGGGACAGTGGTGGGAGCACTCCGTCCACTTCTGGAGGGCGGGTGCCAATAGCCGACATCTCGCGACGCTGCTCCTTCTGTCAGTCGACCTCTGACGCATCGCGTCAGACCCGGTCAAGCAGCCCCCCACGCAATGCTAATAGGAACGCCTCGCCGTCCGGGCTCGCCCACGCAGTCTGGGTCGAGCCTCCCATCATCGCCTGCTTCTCAGCATCGGACAGGGGACGGGGCACTCCGGCGGGGGCGGTGAGAGGGGAACGAGGCACGTTACGCATGACCGAAATGCCGAACGCCCGCCCGCGCACGTGCCCCCGTCGGTCGACCAATACTGTGCAGGGCAGCGAATAACCGCCTGCTTTGGCAATTTGTCCGGTCGGCGGGGGAGTTGAGCGGCCCGCTGGCACGGGCAGCGGGTCCGCCGCTAGCGCGTCAGCAACGACATGGTCACCATTGGGCTCGACGAACAGCGTCAAACCTGGAGCCCCGGCCTTGACGAGCCGCGCCGCAGCAGCCGCATGGTCAAGCTTCGCAACGCTGCCGGTGAGTAGCGAAATGATGTTGAAACCATTGCCGACAACGCGCGAACGTGCCGCTGCTAAGTCGCGCGCCTCAACCAGACAAGGCACGCACCATTCCGACCATAGAGTTAACAAAATCGGCCCCCCGGCGACATGCCCGAGGCGCATTGGCCCCGATCCACTAGTGACGCGCGCGTTGGGCAATCGAAGATCGACACGCTCGAATGACCGGGCAACCCGATTGTTGGCGAACGGGGTATCTGCAAATAGTTGATCGGACGCTGCTACTGCCGCGGCTATTACTCTCTTGGATAGGACGGCGCTGGCGCCGATCCCAATTAGAAGTTCCCGCCGGTCCATCACCGTCCCTTTCACTGCCCAACCGAGGCTGAACGAACGGCTGTTTTCGGGCAAGCCCCCGCTCCGACACTATGGCCGCAAATAGGTCGTTTCTGGTCAGCGCACCTTCAGGGTAACAGTCTACCCCGCCTCGTCCCCCCGGTACTTGATCTCCAGATACCGCCCGCGCGTCGCCAGCGTGTCGAGGTCGCCCTGCGCTAACTGCTCGCTCATCTCCGCGATCTGGCGTTCGATCAGGGTCAGCCCGTCGACGAGTTGCGCGTCGGGGGTCTTGCCGTTGCGCGGGGTCGCGCGGAGCGTGGCTGGGACGCGTTGATAGCCGCGGACGAACTCGGGCAGCTGTTCGGCGACGAGGCTGCGCAGCTCCTCCGCGGCGGGCGCGTGGGCGTCGAGCGTGGCGAGTTGGGGCGCGAGCTGATCGAGCCGCGCGCCGATCCGGTCGATGATCGGCACGGCGGGCGCGGGGAGGGCTGGGCACTGCGCGGCGAGCCAGCGCTCGGTCTGGCGCGGCAGCGCCTTGAGGTCGGCGGTCCGGAGCGTCTCGGGCTCGGGGGCGCGCTCGTTCGGCCACACCGCCAAGCTGATCGTCACCGCGACGAGCAGCAGCAGGACGAAAAACGCGCCCATGATGCCGAGCGGATGGAGGAGGGCGCCGGCCAGTATCGCTGCAACCACTATCACCGCGTCCGCAATGAGGATCCGCGCGACACGCCGACTTGCCTGCGACTCGGCCCGGTTCCCGCCCGCGCGTCGGGAAACTCCGTGCGCGCTCGACCGTAGTCCCATGGGAACGCGGTTCTGCGTCGCCCGGTTGAGGACCTCGCCCGCCTTGGCCATGATCTCGTTCGGCGTGTCGGTCATACCGCTTCCAGCCGGAACTGATCGTTGCCGCCGCCCACCCGGTTCTGCGCCGCGCCCTCCGCCCGCGCTATATAGCCGCGCGATTTCTCCACCTCGTTCGACAGCGTACCCACCGTCACCTTCATCGAATCGAGCGCCTTGAGCTTGAACGAGTCGATCGCGTCCATCGTGTCATAGATGTTCTGGAACGCGCGCTGGAGCGTTTCGATCGGGATCGTCGCGGACGCCGCCTGTTCATGGATGCGCGCGGTGTTGTCCTTCAGCAGCTTGCCCGTCGAGTCGATGATGTTGGCGGTGGTGGTGTTGAGCCCGCTGATCTGGTCGAGCACCAGCTTCTGGTTGTTCAGCGCCTGCGCGACGGTAACGGCGGTGCGCAGTGCGGCGACGGTGGTGGTCGAGGCGCGGTCGACGCCCTTCACCAGCTCGACATTGTTTTTCTTGACGAGGTCGAGCGCGAGATAGCCCTGCACCGTGACCGCCATTTCCGTCAGCAGGTCCTGCGTCCGCTGGCGCGCGTAGAACAAGGCGGTCTCGCGGATCGCCTTGGCCTTGGCAGGCTCGGTCGCGTCGAGCTCGTTCGCCTTGTCCTCCAGCTTCGCGTCCATCGCGCGCGAGAGCACGATCATCTGTTCGAGCCGCCCCATCGCGGTCCACAGATTCGCGCGCTCGGTGTCGATCGCGGCGTTGTCCATGAGCAGCTCGTCCTTGCCCGAGCCGAGGCTCTTCAGGATCGCGCTGATATGCGTCTGCGACGATTTGTAGCTGTCGAAATAATCGCGCATCTTGTTGCCGAACGGGATCATCCCGAACAGCTTCTTGGGGGCGGTGAGCGCGCCGCGCTTGCCGGGGTCGAGGTCCTCGATCACCCGGCGCAGCTGGGCGAGGTCGGCCCCGACGCCGCCCTCCTTGTCCATCGCCTTGACGGGCCGGTCGAGGAAGCGGTTCGACTGGCCGGCGGCGTCGCGGATCTCCTTTTGCCCCATGGCGGTGATCGCATCGACGCGGCGGCCGAACTCGGGGCTGTTGACATCCTGCGCGACCAGGTCCGCGACGAACGCATCGACCCGCTCGTCGAGCTTGGAGCGCGTCCCCGCGTCCACCGGCACCAGCCCCGCGGCGGCGGCAGGCGCGACCGAGGGCACCGGATCGGGCGGGGTCAGCACCAGCGGCGCGGGCGCGGTGAGCGTGTCGGCGGTGGTGGCCATGCGTGTCTCCCGTCGATGGGCGTCGTTGCTGTCGCCCGCACGAACTGTATTGTTTTTATAACACGCCGCTGCTCTACCGCAACCATGCGCACGCTTGTTCTAGGCCTATGCTTTCTGCTGCTCGGCGCGGCCCGCGGGCCGTCATCCGTGGTCGATTACACGCTGTCGCCGGAGGTGAGGGATGGAGCGATCACCGCGCTCGACGTGACGGTCCGGTTCGCGGGCGATGCCTCGGGGGTGACCAGGTTCGACTGGGCGCCGCACTGGGCGGGCGAGGCGAGGCTGGCGCAATGGTCGCGCGACCTGACCGTGGCGGGCGCGCGCTCGACGGAAGCCGCGCCGCATGGCGGGCGCGTTATCCACGCCGCGCCCGGCGCGCCGATCACGGTGCGCTATCGGGTCGTGTCCGCCTACGCCGCCGACCCGACCGTCGACGATAGCCGCGAGCCGAACCCGGTGGTGCGCCCGACCTGGTTCTATGCGGTGGGCGAGGCGCTGTTCGCGACGCCGGTCGACCGCGACCACGCGCCCGCGCGTTTCACCTGGGCGGGGCCGCCCGGCATCGGCTTCGCGTCCGACCTCGAGCATCCCGGGATGCGGACGGTGGACGACCTGATCGAAAGCGTGGTGATCGGCGGGCGCGACCTCCGGGTCACGCGCAGCACCGCGGGCGGCGCGCCGCTGCGGGCCGCGACGATCGGGCGTTACGCGTTCGACCTGCCCGCGTTCGACGCCTTGGTCGGTCGCGTGATCACCGCGGAACGCGGCTTCTGGCGCGAGCGGACGCCCGCGCCGTTTCTGGTGACGATGGCACCGATCGCGTCGAAGCCCGGTCGATCGAGCTATAGCGGAGCCGGACGCGGCGACGCCTTTGCGTTGTGGGGAGACGCGACGACCCCGTTGGACGACCTCGGCGATCTGTTGGCGCACGAATACTTCCACAGCTGGAACTCGCGCCAGCTGGGGCGGCTGAGCGACGGTTCCGCTGAACCGCAGGACTATTGGCTGAGCGAGGGCTTCACGGATTTTTACGCGCGGCGATTGCTGCTGCGCGCGGGGGTGATGACGCCCGAACGCTTCGCGGCAAGCTGGAACGAGGCGTTGCGCGCCTATGCCGGCTCGCCCTGGCGCACCGCCCCGAACGCGCGCGCCGCCGCCGCGTTCTGGACGGACGAGCAGGCGGAGAAGCTGCCCTATCAACGCGGCGCGATGCTGGCCGCGATGTGGGACCGGCGGCTTGCGCGCGTGAGCGGCGGCATGGTCGATCTCGACACGGTGCTGCGCGATCAGCGACGCCGCGCGACCGAAGCGGGCGCGACGGTGCCGCTCGCCACGCGCCTGTTCATCTCGACGGCGCAGGCGCACGGGCTCGATGTCCGTGCCGACCTCGCGAGATATGTCGACCGGGGCGAGCCGGTGCTGATGCCCGCCGACACCTTCGGTCGCTGCGCGTCGGTCGCCACCAGCAACGTGCCGGTATTCGAATATGGCTGGAACGTGGACGCGACCGAAAAGGCGGACAATGTGGTCACCGGGCTAGACCCCGCCTCGCCCGCCTACGCCGCCGGGCTGCGCGACGGGATGAGGCTGGTCAGGCGTGAGAGCGGCAGGCCCGGCGACGCGCGGGTGGACTATGTCATCATCGTCAGCGACGCGGGGACGGAGCGCCGGCTCCGCTTCACCCCCGCGGGCAAACGGACCGAGACGGTCCAGGAACTCAGGCTCGACGCCGCCCGCTTCGCGGCCGAGCCCGGCACCTGCCGCGCCGCGCTTGCCGGATAGGCGACCGACGCCCCGACCGACCGCGCATTGCCGCAATGCACAATCTGCGGTATGGCCCGGCAAACTCCTTACAAGCAGGAATACCATGCGCCTCCGCAATGTGGCCATCATCGCGCACGTCGATCATGGCAAGACCACGCTGGTCGACCAGCTGTTTCGCCAGTCCGGCACCTTTCGCGACAACCAGCGCGTCGAGGAGCGGGCGATGGACTCCAACGACCTAGAGAAAGAACGCGGGATCACCATTCTCGCCAAATGCACCTCGATCGAGTGGCATGGGCTGGGCGAGACGACGCGGATCAACATCGTCGACACGCCGGGCCACGCCGATTTCGGCGGCGAGGTGGAGCGCATCCTGTCGATGGTCGACGGCGTGATCCTGCTGGTCGACGCGGCCGAGGGCGCGATGCCGCAGACCAAGTTCGTGACGGGCAAGGCGCTCGCGCTCGGCCTTCGCCCCATCGTCGTGGTCAACAAGATCGACCGCTCCGACGCGCGCGCGCAGGAGGTGCTGGACGAGGTGTTCGACCTGTTCGTGTCGCTGGACGCCAATGACGAGCAGCTCGACTTCCCCGTCCTGTTCGCATCCGGCCGCAACGGCTATGCCGGCGACAATCCCGATGTGCGCGAGGGCACGCTGGCGCCGCTGTTCGAGACCATCGTCAGCCATGTGCGCCCGCCCGCCGCCGACCCGGCCGGCCCGTTCAAGTTCCTGGTGACGCTGCTCGACCGCGACAATTTCCTCGGCCGCATCCTGACCGGGCTAGTCGCGTCGGGTTCGATCAAGGTCAACGCGCCGATCCACGCGCTGGATAATGACGGCAACGTGGTCGAGACCGGCCGCGCGTCCAAGATCATGGCGTTCCGCGGGCTGGAGCGCGTCGCGGTCGAGGAGGCGAACGCCGGCGACATCATCTCGATCGCCGGGCTGACGCACACCACGGTCGCCAACAC
>CAXTTU010000183.1:0-6722 GCA_964247225.1 uncultured Sphingomonas sp.
CGGCGATAACGGGCGCGGGTGCGCGGGGCTGCGGCTGGCCAAGGGCGTGTCCTGTTGATCGGGTGCCCCTCGCCTATGCGACCGCGCCCGCGGTGATGCAAGCGCGCGCGGCTCTCCCGGGTGACGCACGTTAGCGCAGCCCTAACCGAGCCTTAACCAGCGCCGCCCTACGCCGGGGCACGACCAGCGCGACCTTGAAGGACTCATTCGTGACCGACACCTCGCCCAAGCTCCTGCCTCTGCCGGGCAGCATCAGCGCCACGCTTGATCTCGCCGAACGGCTGCGCGTCCTTCAGATCGGGGAAGGGGAGATCGCGCTGTCGCGGCATGTCTGGTCGGTGATCGAGCCGGACGCGCGCGCCATCTCCGAGGCGCATTGGGACCAATGGCAGCGTTTCTACAGTGGCCAGGTGAACTTCGCTGCGCATGACCGGGAACGGATGATCGAACTCGGCGTCAACTATGTGCGCAATCGCTTCACGCACCCGGAACGACGCGACTGGGTCGAGTCGGCAGAACGCACGGTGGCGAACGCCTTTGTCGCAGGCGCGTCACTCACCGTAATCCTGTCGATGACGGCCGCCGGCTGGTCGAAGGCGATCGAGATCATGGTCAGCAATCAGAACATGCTGGCTGAGGGTGACGCGCGCGACGCGCGGCGGCGTGGCATCGATACCCTGTTCCGGCTGCGCTCGCTGGAATGCGACGTGTATTCGACGCTCTACACCGCCTATGCCGAACATCATGACCGCGCGGGGCGCGACCGGCTCGCGGCCGAGTTCCGCCAGGGCATCGCTGCGGCGGTGGAGACCGCGTCGCAGGATGGTGGCGCGCTCCGCGACCAGACGGTGCGCAGTTCGCATGCGGTGCGCGGCGTGCTCGGCAAGGCGAGCGAGGTCGCGGCCGCGGCCGAGCAATCGGCGGTGGCGATGCGCGAGGCGGCGTCCACCGCCGCCGGGCTGATCCGCGCGATCGAGGACGCGCGCGGCGAGGTGGAGGCAGCGGCCGAGATCGCCAATCGCGCCTCGGGTCAGGCGGGACAGGCGGTGGCGATGAGCGAAACCTTGTCCGACCATGCCAAGAGCATCGAATCGATCCTGGGGCTGATCCGCGACATCGCCGGTCAGACCAACCTGCTCGCACTCAACGCGACGATCGAGGCGGCACGCGCGGGCGACGCGGGCCGCGGCTTCGCGGTGGTCGCGCAGGAGGTGAAGAGCCTCGCCAGCCAGACCGCGCGCGCGACGGACGACATCGCGGGCAAGATCGCCGCGATCCAGTCCGCGACCCGCTCGACCGTGAACACCAACGCGTCGATCAAGTCGACGGTGGCCGAGGTGCAGGAAAGCGCCGACCGCATCCGCTATGCGATGGAAGCGCAGGCGCAGACGGTGACCGCGATCACCGCCGCGGTGGACGAAACCGCGCTGGCGGCGGACTCGATGAGCAACACCGTGGCCGCGATCCGCGAGGACACGGAGGCGGTCGCCTCGGAGATCGACCGGGTGGGCGAGGGCTTCGGCCAGCTCGACGGTCGGCTGAGCGCGCTCAAGGCGGACGCGGGCGAGTTCGTGGAGAAGGTCGCGGCGTGACACCGGAGGCGCGACACGAGCCACGCGCCGCCCGCCTCAGGGATGGTCACTCCAACATATCAATGGTGTTCAGGGCCCTCGACCAAGTCCCCGACCGTCACATAGAACCGGTTGCCGCAGAGCGTGATCGTGCCAAGTCTTTTACCCTCTTTCCAGGCCTGGGAAACGGTGACGTAAGGCCTTTTGCCTGATTTGCTCCTGAGGGGATAGGAAATTGCCTTGACCGCGCTCCAGAAACCGTTCCTCTTGAGCTGGCCGTAGCCCTCGGCGAGCGCCTCTTCCAAATAGCGCAGGAAAGCTGATCGCCTGTATTGATTGAAACGCGCCTCGTTTCGCAACTGACGCAGTACGCCCGTGCGCGGGGTCAGATACCGGTGAACCAATTCATGCAACAGGGCGATACGTTGTTCCGACAAGGGTTGGTCGCGCGCAATTTCGATCACATCGCCCCAAGCGTCCGTTCTGGCTGAGGCACCTCCAAGTGTTGCGGGTCGAAGAACGCGCAGTCGGGCACCGGGTGGCGGTGGCTCACCGACGCTGATCCTCGGCGGGTAGGACCGTAGTCGCGGCCTGCCGCGCACTCTAAGGGCCCGTGCCTGGCCATGCAAAAGCACCGCCTGCACGATGCTGATGCCGAGGATAGTGACTGCCCGCGCGAAGTGGTGCGCCGCGACATCGATGTCGGCGTCCGTTCTTGCATGCATCGAGACCTTCGCAAACTCCTGAAGTTCTCTTGCGCCGTCGAACACTGACAAGCCGAGCGTCAAGGCCCCCGCACATACGAGTATGAGATCCACAATCTCGCCCACGCCGAAAAGATGCGAGCCGGCCCATACTATCAGTGTACCCGTGATGATGGCGAGCGACGCAGGCGAAAGCATGCTCCCCATTTGCTCGCGCACATTGGCAGGTAGATACGGAGTGGAGCGCCGCATCGCCAGCTCGGCTTTCTGTTTCGGTGTCATGTGAGCGACGTCGGACATGGAACAGGCGCTAGCTGCAATCGCCGCCAAGGGGAAGCTTTGAGCCATTGTCTCCGGCAGCGCGATCGTCCGGGCATAGCGGGATCATCGGTCCTCTTGCCTCCCCGCCCCGTCCCGCTACGGCGCACCCGCATGACGAACATCCTTCTCACCGGCTCCAGCCGCGGCATCGGCGCGGCGATCGCCGAAGCGCTCGACCGGCCTGACGTTACGCTGGTCGGGCACGGCACGCGCTCGGGGCTGGCCGCCGACTTCGCCGATCCCGCCGCGCCAAAGCAGTTATGGGAAGCGGCGCTGGAGCGGCTTGGCGGGCGGGTGGACGTGCTGATCAACAATGCGGGGGTGTTCGAGGCGTCGCCGCTCGACGCGGACCACGACGCCTGGGTCGCGTTGTGGGAGCGGACCCTGCGCGTCAACCTCACCGCCGCCGCCGAATTGTCGCGGCTGGCGGTGCTGCACTGGCAAGCAACCGGGGGTGGCAGGCTCGTCAACATCGCCAGCCGCGCGGCGTACCGGGGCGACTCGCCGCAGCATTGGCATTATGCCGCCGCCAAGGCGGGGATGGTGGCGATGACCAAGACCATTGCGCGAGGATACGCGCGGGATGGCGTGCTGGCGTTCGCGATCCTGCCCGGGTTCACGATGACGGGGATGGCGGAGAACTATCTCGCCTCGCGCGGCGGCGACAAGCTGCTGGCGGATATCCCGCTCGGGCGGGTGGCGGAGCCCGCCGAAGTGGCGGAGATCGCCCGCTGGTGCGCGCTGGAGGCCCCGCCCTCGATGACGGGTGCGACGATCGACGTTAATGGCGCGAGCTACGTCCGTTGACAGCCTGGAAGCTCACCCTCCCCTGCACCAAGCCCGAAGCCGAAGCGGTCGCGCTCGCAGAAGTAGACGGCGTGGCCCTCGTTGCGACGGAAGAGGATGAAGCGGCGGGACGCTGGCGGCTCGACGCCTATTTCGAGGGCGAGCCGGATGCCGACACGCTGGCGACGGTGCGAGCGCTGGTGGCCGGAGGTAGTGACGCGGCCCCCGCCCCGCTCGCCACCGCCGACTGGGTGACGCTAAGCCAGGCGGGGCTCGAGCCGGTGCGCGCGGGGCGGTTCGTCGTCCACACCGCCGCGCACCCCGCCGACCCGCCGCCGGGCGGACGCGCGTTCAGAATCGAGGCGGGGCAGGCGTTCGGCACCGGGCACCATGAGACCACCGCCGGGTGCCTCCTCGCGCTCGACGGCTTTGCGCGTGAGCGGGCACGGTTCGGCAACATCGTCGACCTTGGCAGCGGTACCGGGCTGCTCGCCTTTGCCGCGCTCGAACTCTGGCCGGACGCGCAGGTGCTCGCAACCGACATTGATCCGGTGGCGGTCGCGGTGTTGCGCGAGAACGCGGCGGTCAATCGCATCCCGATCGGTGATGGCCCGGGCGCGCTGTCGCTGCTCGTCGCGGACGGGACCCGCCATGCGATAATCGCGGAGCGCGCGCCGTTCGACCTCGTCATCGCCAACATCCTCGCGGGGCCGCTGATCGACATGGCGCGAGAGATCGTCAGCATCGCGCGACCCGGAGCGACGATCCTGTTGGCCGGTCTGCTTACCAGCCAGGCCGAAGCCGTGACGGACGCCTATCGCGCCGCCGGCTGTTCCCCATCGCGGTCCGCCCGGCAAGGCGACTGGACGATCCTGAAGCTGGTCGTGCCGGTGGTGGTCGGTGACCGCGCGGCTGAGACGGTTCCGGCCTCTGACATCCGGTGATACGCTCCCGACCATGCGTAGGGTGGCGCGAAGGACGGGGCAGGTTGCGGCGGCGCTGGCGTTATCGGTGGTGCTGTACCTCGTCGCGGGGCTGATCGGGGGGCTCCTCCCCGCCAACAGCGATTGGCGAGCGCCCGCGCAGGGCGTCACACTCTATGTCGAATCGAACGGCATCCACACCGATTTGGTGATGCCCAAGACAGCAGCGGGCGTGGACTGGCGAGACCTCGCCCGCGCGCAGGACCTGCGCGATCCGCGGTACGCGCGCTACGATCACGTCGCGATCGGCTGGGGCGACAAGGCGTTCTTCCTCCAGACGCAGCACTGGGGCGACGTGCGCCCCGGCACCGTGCTCGCCGCCGCGTCGGGGAGCGAGGCGACCCTGCTCCACATCGAGCACCTCCCGCCGCCGACGCCCGCCGCCGATGTCCGCCGCTTGCTGCTCCGCCCCGACGAGTATCGCCGCCTCGCCGCGTTTATCCGCGATAGCGTCGCGCCGGGCGGGCGGCATTACCCCGGCTATGACCGGAACGACGCGTTCCGCGACGCGCGCGGGCGCTACAGCGCGCTCAGGACCTGCAACGCCTGGACCGGCGAGGCGCTGCGGGCGGCGGGGGTGCGCGTGGGGCGCTGGACGCCGTTCCCATGGACGGTGCTGCGGTGGTTCTGACGCCGCCGTCGATGCGGCTCAGACCGCGCCGGAAGCCTTGAACCCGGTATACTCCCGGCACTCCGCGGCATCGGGCGTGCGCCGACAGCGGCTGGCCCATTCGCGCCGCTCCCGGCCTTCGCGCGCTTCGGCTTTGCGCAGCTTGCGGCCGCGGTTGCGGTCGGCTTCGGCCTGACTCGTGGTCAAGCGGTCGACGGTCCATGATGTCACCCGCACCGGGGCGGTGGCGAGGTGAACGGCGGTGCTGACGCACCCGCCCGCGCCGAGCGGGAGGAGCAGCGCCGCGATCAGCAATCTCTTCACACGGTCTCTCCTCGCGCTGCGACGCCAATAGCCGGGTGATCGGTGAAGAACCCGTCAATGCCAAGGCGAAGCGCCGCGCCGATCTCGCCTGCCAAGTCGCCATGTGCCGCCGGATCGTCGCCGAGGTGGAAGCGCGGTGGCAGGAACTGGTTCTCCGCCCGGTATGTCCATGGGTGGACGCGCAAGCCCGCCGCGTGCGCGTCGCGGACAAGCGCGCTCGGGGCGTCCCCCGCCCACAACAGCGCCTTGTTCGGCCCGATGCCCCAGGCATAGCGGGCGATCTCACGCAGGCCCTCGGGTGTCAGCATCGCGGCATAGCTCTCCGCCGCGCGGTCGGCGGGCGCGCCCTCCGCCTCTACAAGCTGGATCAGCCTGAGCCGCGTTATTTGCGCCAGGCGGCGGAGGTTTGCGACCTCGAACGATTGGATGAACACGGGCGCGTCCGCCGTCGTCCAGCCCGCCGCGTGGAGCTCGCCCACCAACGGCGCGTCTGTGGAGAGGCCGATGCTGGCGAAATAGGTCGGGTGCTTGGTTTCGGGATAGACCCCGATCGCCCTACCCGTCCCCGCCGTGCGCCGCTTCGCCAGCGCGATGATCTCGGCGAGCGTCGGAATTTCGAACCGCCCGTCATAGGCGGTGTTTGCCGGTCGCAATTCGGGGAGGCGTTCCCGCGCGCGCAGCGTCTTCAGCTCGGCAAGCGTGAAGTCCTCGGTGAACCAGCCGGTCACCGCCCGCCCGTCGATCAGCTTCGTCGCGCGCCGGTGCGCGAACTCGGGATGCGAGGCGACGTCCGTCGTCCCGCCGATTTCGTTCTCGTGCCGCGCGACCAGACCGCCGTCGCGCGTCGGCACCAGATCGGGCTCGATCACGTCAGCGCCCTGCTCGATCGCTAGGTCGTAGGCGGCGAGCGTGTGTTCGGGCCGTTCGCCGCTCGCGCCGCGATGCGCGATCACGATCGGGGGCGAGAGCGGCGCGGTCACGGCGGCGGGCGTTACCAGTTTCGCGCGGGGGAGGCGAGCGCGGCTTGAACGCGCGGCCCGCGTCGCCACCTTAATACCGATCAATCGGCGGGGAAGCGCATGGCCGAAAACGACACCGTCCTTGCCGCCGCACATGCATGGCGCGGCGCGCCGCTCGCGCTCGCGACCGTCACCTCGACCTGGGGCTCCGCGCCGCGGCCCAAGGGCAGCCATATGCTCGTCCATGCCGATGGACGGTTCGAGGGCTCGGTGTCGGGCGGCTGCGTCGAGACGGACATCCTCGCCACCGCCGCCGAGGTCATCGCGGGCAAGCCGCCGACACTCAGGACCTATGGCGTCGCGGACGCGGCGGCGTGGGAAGTGGGTCTCCCCTGCGGCGGCGAGATCAGCGTGCTGGTCCAGCCGGTGAGCGCGGAAGGCTTCGACCCCGAACTGTTCGACCG
>CAXTTU010000184.1:0-6675 GCA_964247225.1 uncultured Sphingomonas sp.
TGGGCGCGCTCGGCATCGACGCGATGCTGCCCGCGCTCCCCGCGATTGGCGAGGCGCTGGGGGTGGCGGGGGAGAACACGCGTCAGTTCGTCATCACCGCCTTTGTCGTCGGCTTCGGCGCGGGCCAGCTCATCCACGGGCCGCTCGCCGATGCTTATGGGCGCAGGCCCGTGCTGTTATGCGCGCTCGGGGTCAACGCTGTCGCGTGCCTCCTTTGCGCGGCGGCGACGAGCTTTCCCCTGCTGCTCGCCGCACGGCTGTGCAGCGGGCTCGCGGTGGCATCGTCGCGGGTGGTGACGGTGGCGATGGTGCGCGATTGCTACCAGGGGCGCAGCATGGCGCGGGTGATGTCGACCGCGTTCATCGTGTTCATGATCGTGCCCGTGCTCGCGCCCAATTTTGGCGCGGGCGTGCTGTTGGTCGGGGGCGACTGGCGGATGATCTTCGCCGGCATCGCGGTGCTGACGCTGGCGGTGGCGGCGTGGTTCGCAGCGCGGATGCCCGAGACGCAGGGGCGGGCGGCGCGCGTGCCGTTGTCGGGCGCGCGGATCGTCGCGGGGTGGCGGCGGACGGTTAGCGACCGGCTGTCGCTCGGCTACATGCTCGCCGCGGGCGCGACGACCGGCGGCGTCTATGGCTATGTGAACTCGATCCAGCAGGTGATCGGCGACTCGTTCGGGCGGCCCAAGCTCCTCCCGCTGGTCTTCGCGAGCACGGCGGGGACGATGGCGCTGAGCAACTTCGCCAATGCGCGGCTGGTGCTGCGCTTCGGGCAGCGGGTGCTGTCGCAGAGCGCGGTGTGCGCGCTGATGACGGTCGCGCTCCTGCACCTCGCCATCTATGCGACCGGGCGCGAGACGCTGGTGATGTTCGCGGTTCTGCAGGCGATGACGATGGGGTGTTTCGGGATGATCGGGACCAACTTCTCGTCCATGGCGATGAGCAACATGGGGCCGATCGCGGGCACCGCGTCGAGCGTGCAGGGGTTCAGCTCCATCCTGATCGGCTCCGCGATCGGCGCGGCGATCGGGCAAGCGTTTGACGGCAGCGCGCGACCGATGATCGCCGGGTTCGCTGTCGCGGGCGCGCTGGCGCTGGCGTTGGCGGCGTGGACCGAGCGCGGGCGGCTATTCCGGCCTGCGTAAGGAACCCGCGTCGCCCGTCGTTCGATTGGCGTCCGACAACAACGGAGAGTTTCATGGGCGGGAACCGGGTGATGCCGCAAGGGTCGGGCGACGACAGCTTCGACGAGGAAGGGTATGACGAGAGCCAGCGCGCCGAGATCCTGGAGGCGACGCGCGACGGGCCGTCCGACGGCACGATCCTGACCGACCTCGACCCGGACGTTGCGGGGCTCGACAAGGACGACGCGGACGAGCCGGAGGACGATCTGGTCATGGAAGATGGCGAGGTCGGCGAGGAGGACGCCACCGTCACCATGTCCGAGGAGGACATGGACGAGGACGACGCGCAGGACGACTTCGAGAGCGGCGACGGGCCGGAGCCGGGCGATGAGGAGGATGGCGACGACGTCGCGACGCGGCCCTAGCCGGCGCTACCCCGCCGCGTTGGCGATCGCGGCGAGGTCGGCGGCGCTGACCGGTGTGCCGGTCGCGTCGACCGCGGCGGCATTGCCCGGCGTGCTGGGTTGCGCGCTGGCGATGTCGTAAGCGGTCCACAAGACGCCCCCCGCCCAGAACAGCGCCGACCAGCGGCTCCGGAACAGTTTGCGGGGAAGCATGGCGCGGCTTGGCACCAGCTGAGTCAACCGGCGGTTCCCGAGCGCGCTTAACCGCGCGGTAACGACGTCGTGATCACGCCGCTTTCGTGACCACGCTGTCCAGCCCGCGCTCGACCAGCGGCAGGATACGGCGCGCGACCGTCTCGATCGCGCGCGCGTTGGGGTGCAGCCGGTCGGCGAGCGTCAGGCCGGGGACGCCCGCGACGCCGTCGAGAAAATGCGGGTCGAACGCGACGCCGTGTCGCGCGGCCAGCTCCGCGAACACCGCATTGTACCGTGTCGCATAAGGTCCAAGGAACGCTGGCACCAACGTGCCCGCGAGCAGCACGGGGATGCCGCACCGCGCGAACTCGCCCAGCATCCAATCGAGATTGTCGCGCATCCGCTCGGGCGCGACGCCCTGCAAGATGTCGTTCGCGCCGAGTTCGAGGATTGCGAGATCGGGGCGGCGCGGCAGGCGGGAGAGCACGCGGGGCAGCCGCGCGCGACCGCTCCCGCTGGTGTCGCCCGACACGCCCGCGTTCTGCACGACCGCGCCGGGTCGAGTAACGCGGAGCAGCGCCTCCAACCGCGCAGGGAATGACTCGTGCGCGCGCAGACCATAGCCCGCGGTCAGGCTGTCGCCGAACGCGAGGATGTACGGTGCGGTCATCGCGCGTGGCGGCTCGCGCGCGGCTTGTGGAACGCCGCGTGGGCACCGCGACCGTTGGCGCTGAAATACGCGCCATGCCCCTCAGCCCAGACCGCGCGGGCGGCGGCCTCCTCAGAATTGTGCTCGCGGCGGTCGTCGCCCGCCTTGGTGAGCGCGGTCACGATCCTGCCCCGGCGGTTGCGCGCCAGCACCAGCGGGCGACCCTTCGACGGACCCCGCGAGACGCGGGCGGATAGCGTCAACATGTTGATCTCGCTCCTGTTCTACTCCTCCCAAGATAGGAACAAAGCGCGAAAAATCGAGGGCTACGGCACCCGCGTCGCACGCGTGATGGCCACCGGATCGTGGATCATCTGCCCCACCATCTCGGGGCTGCGTCCGCCCGGCCAGGTGGGCGCGGCTAGGATGTGGCGGACCACGTCCATGCCGCTCACGACATGGCCGAAGGCGGCATAGCCGGGCTCGCTCCCGTGCGCGTCCATCGACGGGGCGGGGCCGACGAGGATGCTCCAGTCGCCCTGCGCCGACCCCGGCATGAACCGCGCCATGCTGATCGTGCCGTCGACATGATGGAGCCCGGTCTTGGTCGTCGGCTCATGGTCGATCGGGAATCTGGACCGGCTGGCGACATGGTTGACGCCGCCCTGGATGAAACCCCGCTTCGGGTCGCCCTTGCTCCGCGCGGCGCGATAGAAGCTGGTGCCCTCGAACTTGTGCTCGTCGACATAGGCAAGGAAATTGTTGGCGGTGATCGGCGCGTGGCGGGTGTCGATCTCCAAGACGATCGGCCCCGCGGCGGTGTCGAGCCGGACATGCGGCAGCCCGGGCCCCGCAGGCGCGGCGGCGAGGAGCAGGAGCGGGATCAGGCGGCGCATGGGCTTGCCTGTGCCCCAGCCGCGACGGACGGGCAACGCTCCCGCGCACCCTCCCGCGCACTTGGCGCGTTGGGCGGTCTGAGGAGAATGACGATGAGCAAGGACGACGCCCGGATGCACGGGCACAACACGCCGGGGATGGTCGGCGGGCGCGGGCATGAGCGGTTCGAGGACCCGGTGCGGCTCAACCACCCCGAACCCGGCGAGGACCAGCCGGGGATGAAGGGGCAACGGATGGAGGAGACCGGCAACATGCGGGAGCATCAGCCCAGCGCGCTCGGCGGCGACACCGCGACGACGACGGGGACGAAGCAGACGCCGGAGGACGAGCGGGAGGGGTAGGCGACTCACTCACAACCGTTCGTGCTGAGCTTGTCGAAGCACGGGCGAAGCGCACCACCGTTGCCGGTCCTTCGACAAGCTCAGGACGAACGGCGTTCCATCGTCAGATTATCTTTGCAGGAGCAATCACATGACCACCAGCAAGCACGACAAGACCGACGGCAGCCCGTTTCCGGATGACCTCGAACGCAACCCCGGCATCGGCCAGTCCAAGGGCGCGTTCGCGACTGGCGAGGACCCGGCGGAGCTGGAAGGGCTCACCACCAGCGAGGGCGATGTGGAGAACCAGGCCAACCCGCTCGGCGGCGCGGACGAGGACCGGCTGGGGCGGACGAACAAATAAGCTCTACGGCACGTTCGCCCGTAGCTCCTCCACCCACACCTTCGCCGTCCCGTCCGACGGGGCGCGCCAGTCGCCGCGGGGGCTGAGCGCGCCGCCCGGGCTCACCTTGGGCCCGTTGGGCAGGGCGGAGCGCTTGAACTGGCTGGTCTGGAAGAAGCGGTGGAGGGACCGCTCCAGCCAGCCTTTGATCGTCGGCAGGTCATAGGCGCGCCGCTTGTCGGCGGGCCAGTCGAGCGGCCACAGCCCCGCCTCCGCATCGCGCCATGCGTGCCAGGCGAGGAACGCGACCTTGGACGGGGCGAGCCCGTGGCGTACGATGTAGTGGAGGAAGAAGTCGTTTAGCTCATAGGGCCCGACCACGGCTTCCGTGCTCTGCATCGCGCCGGTCGCGTCGGCGGGGACGAGCTCGGGGCTGATCTCCTGCGCGAGAATGCCCGCGAGCACCTCGTGCGTGGCTTCGTCGAACTGCCGCGATGCGATGCACCAGCGGATCAGGAACTGGATCAGCGTTTTGGGCACGCCCGCATTGACGCCGTAATGGCTCATCTGGTCGCCGACGCCATAGGTGCACCAGCCGAGCGCCAGCTCCGACAGGTCACCCGTGCCGACCACCAGCCCGCCGCGCTGATTGGCTAGGCGGAAGAGATAGTCGGTCCTGAGGCCCGCCTGCACATTCTCGAATGTGACATCGTACACCGGCTCGCCGCCCGCGAACGGGTGCGCCATGTCGCTGAGGAGCTGGCGCGCGGCGGGGCGGATGTCGATCTCTTCCGCGGTGACGCCGAGCGCGCGCATCAGCGCCCAAGCCGCCGCCTTGCTCGTCTCGCCGGTCGCAAAGCCGGGCATGGTGAACGCGAGGATCGCCGAGCGCGGCAGGCCCAGCCGATCCGCCGCCTTGGCCGCGACAATGAGCGCGTGGGTCGAGTCGAGCCCGCCCGACACGCCGATCACCATTGTGCGCGCGCCGGACGCCGCGACGCGCTTCGCCAGCGCCTCGACCTGAATGTTGAACGCCTCATAGCAGTCCGCGTCGAGCCGCTCGGGGGTGTTGGGGACGAAGGGGAAGCGGCGCAGCGGGCGGTGCAGGCCGAGGTCGGCGAGCGCGGGGCGGTGCTCGAACGCGACCCGGCGGAAGCGCGTTTCGGGGTGCCCGGCGGCGATTGCGGCGTCGTTGAAGGTGCCGTCGCGCAGCCGCTCCTGCGCGATGCGCTCGAGGTCGATGTCGGCATAGGCGATCTCGGGCTGGTGGCTGAATCGCTCGGAAGCGGCGAGACGCTCGCCGAGTTCGTGAACCGTGCCCTGCCCATCCCACGCCAGGTCGGTGGTGCTTTCCCCCGGCCCGGCGGCGGCGTACACGTAAGCGCAGAGTGCGCGGGCGGATTGCGAAGCCGACAGCAGGTCGCGCTCGCGCGCCTTGCCGATCGTGATGTTGGAGGCGCTGAGATTGCAGCACACCAACGCGCCCGCGAGCGCGCCCGTGGTGGAGGGCGGGGTGGGCGCCCAATAGTCTTCGCAGATCTCGGCGTGGAAGGTGAACAGCGGGTTGTCGCTGGCGGTGAAGAGGAGATCGGTGCCGAATGGGGCGGCCTGCCCCGCGACCTCGATCGACAGCCCGGCGAGACCCATCCCGCTCGCGAACCAGCGCTTTTCGTAATACTCCCGGTAGTTGGGCAGGAACGTCTTGGGCACGACGCCGAGTACCCGCCCGCGGTCAAGCGCGACCGCGCAATTATAAAGCCGCCCGTTGCGGGGCAACGCCGCGCCGACGAGCAGCACGGGGGAAAGGTCGGCGGTCTCCGCCGCGACCCGCGCGAGTGCGGCCTCGGTGGCGCGGTGGGTCGCGGACTGCAGGTGCAGATCGTCGATCGCGTAGGAGGTGAGATTGAGCTCGGGAAAGACGAGCAGGTCGACGCCCGCACTATGCGCCTCCTGCGCGAGCGCAACGGCCGCGGCGGCGTTGGCGGGCGAATCCCCGACGCTTCCCACCGGCGTCGCCGCGCCGACGCGGAGCATTTGATGGGTACGCAGGTCGTAGAAGGGGTGGCTCATGGGGCGGCGATACTCCCGCTCTAAGGGTCGCGAAAGTCGCGTCAGGCGGCGAGCGCCGTCCGGCCCAGGACCATCTCCGCCGCCTTTTCCGCAATCATCATCACCGGCGCGTTGGTGTTGCCGCCGACCAGCCTCGGCATCACCGACGCATCGATGACGCGCAGCCCCTCCAGCCCGCGCACGCGCAGCTGTGCGTCGACCACCGCCGCGGGGTCGCTCTCGACGCCCATCGCGCAGGTACCGACCGGGTGATAGATCGTCTCGGCGGTCGCGCGGACCCAGGCGTCGACCTCCGCGTCGCTCTCCACCGCCGCACCGGGCCAGCTCTCGCCCGCATTGTAGGGTGCGAGTGCAGGCTGCCCGGCCACCAGCCGCCCGATCCGCACCGCTTCGCGCAGCACGCGCCGGTCCTCGGGCGTGGCGAGGTAGTTGGCACGGATCGCCGGGTCGGCGAACGGGTCCGCCGAGCGCAGCCCGATGCGCCCGCGGCTTTCCGGGCGAAGCTGGCAAAGGTGGAGCGTGAAGCCGTCCTCCGTCGCGCGATGATTGCCATGGTCGCGGAACATGCCAAGCACCGCGTGGATCTGGATGTCGGGCCGGTCGAGCCCCTCGCGCGAGGGGAGGAACGCGCCCGCCTCCAGGAACTGCTGCCGCCCGAACCCCGCGCCGGTGG
>CAXTTU010000185.1:0-1967 GCA_964247225.1 uncultured Sphingomonas sp.
GCCGGTGTCGGCGCAGTGCTCGGCGTCGGCGTGGGGCTCGGAACCGGCGTTGGCGTTGGCGTCGGAGTGGGCGTCGGCTGGGACGATGGCAGGCTGAAATTGTCGAGCCCCGGAACCGTTTGGGGCACGGTCTGCGCGGCGGCACCCGACGCAAGCGCGGCGGAGAGGAGGAGGATGGGTCTGATCACGCGAATACTCGTAGCGAAGGGCGACCGATTCCTACAACCGCGCCGGCCGGAGTCGAACCGGCTTTGGTCGGAGGCGGTTCATGAACGCGCGCAAAGAGAGTGGAGCTACCGCCCGCTACCGGGCAGCCCTCTTCGCGCCTTCGCGTGAGCTTATCTAAGCCGACGCCATCTCTGCACGGGTCGCTACCTCCCCTGCCCCGCCGCGACGACCGGCAACAGCACCGCGCTCGCGCCCGCCGCGCCGTGCTCCACCGTCACCGTCGCCTTGCGGTAGTCGCCAGGCCGCGCGAGGAAGATGTTGGGCACGAACGTCTGCGGGTTGCGGTCATAGAGCGGAAACAGCGACGACTGCACCTGCACCATGATGCGGTGCCCCGGCTCGAACACATGGTTCACCGCCGGCAGCCGGAATTTGTATTCCTGCACCTTGCCCGCCGGGATCGCGGTCGGGTGCGAGAAGCTCTGGCGGTAGCGGCCACGGAAGATGTCGAGGCTGATCGCCAGCTGATAACCGCCCATCTTGGGGTTGCTCGCCACCTCGTCCGGGTACACGTCGATCAGCTTGACGACCACGTCCCCGTCGCTGCCGGTGGTCTTGGCGAAGATGTCCGCCCACGGCACCCCCGCGACGCGCACCGATTGCGTCAGCACCGGGGTGGAATAGCTCAGCACGTCCGTCCGCCCGTCGACCGAGCGCTGGTCCTGCACCAGCCAGTCGCCCCAGCGACCGTCATCGAAATTGACCGGGCGCGGCAGATGCGGGACCGGGTTATCCGGGTCGGAGAGGTAGCTGTCCTCGCCCCCGCCCGGCTTCGCGAACGCCAGCCCCTTGCCGGGCTGAAGGTAGATCGGCGTCAGCGGCGTCGCGCAGCCCGCGTCGCAGGCGAGCGGCCAGGACGCGAACCGGTCCCAATGGTTCTCCGCCGTATTGTAGATCGCGGCGGCGGGGAGCGTCACCGGCGGGCCGTCTTTGAGGTACTGGTTGAAGAACGGCAGCACCATGTCCTCACGATATTGCTGCGCGGTGTCGCCATTCCATTGCAACGGCCCCAGCTCGCGACCGGTGCGGTTGACCTGGCTGTGCCGCCACGGGCCCATGACGATGAAGTTGTTGGCCGCGTGCCCCGCCTTGACCAACGTCTCATAGCTGTGGATCGCGCCGTACATATCCTCCTGGTCCCACAAGCCCTGTTCCCAGAGCGTGGGCACGTTGGACGGGCTGGCGGCGAGCAGCTTGTCTAGCGCCTGCCCCTGCCAGAAAGCGTCGTAGGCGGGATGCTCGACCATGCGCTTCCAATAGGGCAGCTGGTCATAGCCCGACCGCTTCGCCCAGTCCCCGGCGGAGATGTGGCGGAAATTGTCGTAATCGTCATAGCCGCCCGACGGCGGCGCCTTGCCCTCGCCCTTGTAGCCGGTCTGCGCGCCGAGCCAGCCGATGTTGGTCAGCCGGAACGCGCCATAATGGAACCAGTCGTCGCCCATCCACCCGTCGACCATCGGCGACTGCGGCGCGGCGACCTTGAGCGCGGGGTGCGGGTGAAGCAGCGCCATAACGACGGTGAACCCCTCATAGGAGGAGCCGATCATACCGACGCGTCCGTTCGACTGCGGCAGGTTTGCCTTGTTCACCAGCCAGTCGATCGTGTCATAAGCGTCGGTGGTGTGGTCGACATTGGTGCGGTTCAGCGGTCCGATGACCGGCCGCGTGACGACGTAGTCGCCCTCGGAGCCATATTTGCCGCGCACGTCCTGGTAGACGCGGATGTAGCCGTTGTGCAC
>CAXTTU010000185.1:1977-6667 GCA_964247225.1 uncultured Sphingomonas sp.
CGTCCGCGAGCGGGAGAGTGGAGAGTTCGGAGGGGCTGTCAGTCCGGTTCGCGCGCCCCTTGGCGTTGTACGGCGTGCGGGTGAGCACGATCGGCGCGTTCTGGAGGTTCTTGGCGTAGACGATGACGGTGTAGAGCTTCACCCCGTCGCGCATCGGGATCATCACCTCGCGCTTGACGAAGTCGCGCTCGGCGGTCGGCGGCGCGAACTTGGACGGGATGTCGCCTCCCCCGGCCTGTGCCTCCGCGCGGGTGCCCGCATCCTTGGGCTGAACGCCGGGCGGGGTAGAACCGGAGGTCGCGGGCTGCGCCTGCGCGGAGGAAGGCGCGGCGGTGCCCGGATTTTGCTGCGCGGCTGCGGGAGACAGCGCGAGCGCAGCGGTAGCGAGGAGGAGCGACTTGAGCATGAACGGACTTTCCGATTGGCGTGGCGCGGTTCTTGCCGACACCGGTGCCGGACGCAAGCCGTCCCGCCGCTAAGCCGCGAACTCGGGCAACGCCGCGCGAAGCCAAGCAGGCAGCAGCTTCGCGCGGAACCGGACGGCACCTGATGCCGTGATCATCAGCAGACGACGGCGATAGCCGCTGTTGTCGAGTATGTAGGCTCGGTCAGCGAGGGTGACCGCATCGGACAGCTTGGCCATCGTGTCCGGGTAGCGTCGCTGGATCGCGTCGGTCGGCACCTTATGGCCGCCGCGACGCACCCGGTCCCGCACGCGCGATCCGGAGAGAGCGGCGCTGTCTAGACCCACATAGACCAGCGTAACCTTGTACCCCTGTTCCTTGGCAAGCCGCAGAAACTGCAGCGGGCCGTGACCCGAAAACGTCGTCTCCATCGCGAAATCGGCCGCCTCGGCCAGCAGGCGCTTGCGTTCCGTCAACGCCATCACCCCGGCTCGCCGCTCGTCCAGCGCACCATTGATGCGCGGCAACTCGTCGGCGATCACGTCGGGGTTGATGACCGGGATACGCCGCGCGAGCCGGCGCGACACCAACGTCGTCTTGCCTGCCCCGTTCGGGCCGGCGATGATCCAGAGTTGCGGCATCAGCGACCGAGCGTGAGAGCCAGTTCGTCCCAGTCTACCTTCATTAACTCTTCACGCCCGTCCGGGTACAGGCGGACCACATAACCCTGCGGCGTGTCGTCTCGCGCAATGGAGATCGGCTGCCCCGACGCCAAAATCTCGTCCGCCGCGCTGCCGTCGTCCTCACGGATCAGGCGATCAAACTCCTCGGCGAAAGTCTCCGATGAAGAGCCCTCGAACTCGACGGCATCACGGGATTGCAGATCGACAGGTCTATCCATGGCGCAAGCTCATACCACAGCCCGAGCCGGTCGCAAACCGCAGCCCTTTGACACGCTCCAACACGCCGCCTATATCCAGGTCCAACACCACAGCCTCGGGACATGACCGGCGTCGCGCACCGGTTGTACGAATGGGGGTTGTGGTTTTCCGGACGCCCTGAACTGCCGCCTCCTTCTAGGAGCTAGGCAGCTTTTGGCGTCCTTCGGCGTGCCCGCCCGGTGGTCACCGGGCAAGATTTGACGGTGAGGCAAGCACATTTATGGCGACCAGGGCGATCGACGCGGGCACGGCCCGGCGTGAGGGCACGGCGAAGCGGCGCATCCGCAAGGTGTTCGGGAACATCCATGAGGTGATCCAGATGCCGAACCTCATCGAGGTTCAGCGCGAGTCCTATGAGCAGTTCCTCCGCTCCGACCCGTCGATCGGCTATGTCTCGGGGCTGGAGAAGACGCTTCGCTCCGTGTTCCCGATCCGCGATTTCGCGGGCACCGCCGAACTCGACTTCGTCAATTACGAGCTCGAGCCGCCCAAGTTCGACGTCGAGGAATGCCGTCAGCGCGGGATCACCTATGCCGCGCCGATGCGCGTCACGCTGCGCCTTATCGTGTTCGAGGTGGACACCGATACCGAGACCCGCTCCGTGCTCGATATCAAGGAGCAGGACGTGTACATGGGCGACATGCCGCTCATGACCGAGAACGGCACCTTCTTCATCAACGGCACCGAGCGCGTGATCGTGTCGCAGATGCACCGCTCACCGGGCGTGCTGTTCGACCATGATCGCGGCAAGACGCATTCCTCGGGCAAGTATCTGTTCGCGGCGCGGGTGATTCCTTATCGCGGATCGTGGCTCGACTTCGAGTTCGATGCCAAGGACATCGTCAACGTCCGCATCGACAGGAAGCGCAAGCTGCCCGTCACCGCGCTGTTCTTCGCGCTGGGCATGAGCGGCGAGCAGATCCTCAATCAGTTCTACAACCGCCTGACCTTTGTGCGCGGTCAGGGCGGTTGGCTGATCCCGTTCCAGGCGGAAAACTGGCGCGGTGCGAAGCCGAGCTATGACATTGTCGACGGCAAGTCGGGCGAAGTCGTGTTCGCCGCCGGCCAGAAGATTTCCCCGCGCGCCGCGAACAAGGCGGCGAAGGACGGGTTGTCCGAGCTGCTGATCCCGACCGAGGAAATCTTTGGGCGTTATTCCGCCTATGACCTCATAAACGAGGGCACGGGCGAGATCTATGTCGAGGCGGGCGACGAGATCAGCGCCGAGAACCTTGAAAAGCTCGACAAGGCGGGGATCACCACCGTCGAGTTGCTCGACATCGACCATGTCTCGACCGGGCCGTGGATCCGCAACACGCTGAAGGTGGACAAGGCCGAGGAGCGCGAGCAGGCGCTGTCCGACATCTATCGCGTGATGCGCCCCGGCGAGCCGCCGACGCTGGAGACGGCAGAGTCGCTGTTCGCGGGGCTGTTCTTCGATCCCGATCGCTACGACCTGTCGGCGGTGGGCCGCGTCAAGCTCAACATGCGGCTCGACCTCGACGCCGAGGATACGGTGACGACGCTGCGCACCGAGGACATCCTCGCGGTGGTGAAGACGCTGGTCGACCTCAAGGACGGCAAGGGCGAGATCGACGACATCGACAATCTCGGCAACCGGCGCGTGCGTTCGGTCGGCGAGCTGCTCGAGAACCAGTATCGCGTCGGCCTCCTCCGCATGGAGCGCGCGGTCAAGGAGCGGATGAGCTCGGTCGACGTGTCGACGGTGATGCCGAACGACCTGATCAACGCCAAGCCCGCGGTGGCGGCGGTGCGCGAGTTCTTCGGCTCCTCGCAGCTGTCGCAGTTCATGGACCAGACCAACCCGCTGTCCGAGGTGACGCACAAGCGGCGCGTCTCGGCGCTCGGGCCGGGCGGTCTGACGCGTGAACGCGCGGGCTTCGAGGTGCGCGACGTTCACCCGACGCATTACGGTCGCATCTGCCCCATCGAGACGCCCGAAGGCCCTAACATCGGCCTGATCAACAGCCTCGCCTCGTTCAGCCGCGTCAACAAATACGGCTTCATCGAGACGCCGTATCGCAAGGTCGTCAACCACAAGGTGACGAACGACGTCGTCTACCTGTCGGCGATGGAGGAGGCCAAGCACACAATCGCGCAAGCTTCGGCCGAGCTGAACGGCGATGGCGGCTTCTCGGAAGAGCTGGTGTCGTCACGGCAGGCGGGCGAGTTTCTGATGGCGCTGCCGGACAACATTACGCTGATGGACGTCAGCCCCAAGCAGCTGGTGTCGGTCGCGGCGTCGCTGATCCCGTTTCTGGAAAATGACGATGCCAACCGCGCGCTGATGGGCTCGAACATGCAGCGCCAGGCGGTGCCGCTGGTCCGCGCCGAGGCGCCGTTCGTGGGCACCGGCATGGAAGAGACGGTCGCGCGTGACAGCGGCGCGGCGATCTCCGCGCGCCGCGCGGGCATCGTCGACCAGGTCGACGCGGCGCGTATCGTCATCCGCGCGACCGGCGAGGTCGATGCGGGCAAGTCGGGCGTCGACATCTACACGCTGATGAAGTTCCAGCGCTCCAACCAGTCGACCTGCATCAACCAGCGTCCGCTGGTGAAGGTGGGCGATGTGGTCGAGGCGGGCGACGTGCTCGCCGACGGTCCCTCAACCGAGTTCGGCGAGCTCGCGCTTGGGCGCAATGCGCTGGTCGCGTTCATGCCGTGGAACGGGTACAACTACGAGGACTCGATCCTCATCAGCGAGCGCATCGTCAAGGACGACGTGTTCACCTCGATCCATATCGAGGAGTTCGAGGTCATGGCCCGCGACACCAAGCTCGGGCCGGAGGACATCACCCGCGACATCCCGAACGTCGGCGAGGAAGCGCTGCGCAACCTCGACGAGGCGGGCATCGTCTATGTCGGGGCCGAGGTCGAGCCGGGCGACATCCTGTGCGGCAAGATCACGCCCAAGGGCGAATCGCCGATGACGCCGGAGGAGAAGCTGCTCCGCGCGATCTTCGGCGAAAAGGCGTCGGACGTGCGCGACACCTCGCTCAAGCTGCCGCCGGGGGTGTCGGGGACGATCGTCGACGTGCGCGTGTTCAACCGCCACGGCATCGACAAGGACGAGCGCGCGATGGCGATCGAGCGCGAGGAAATCGAGCGGCTGAAGAAGGATAGCGACGACGAGCGCACCATTCTCAACCGCGCGACCTGGTCGCGGCTGCGCGAGATGCTGCTCGGGCAGGTCGCGACGGCGGTGCCGAAGGGCGGGCCCAAGAAGGGCGCGACCATCGACAGCGACATGCTCGACAGCGTCGACCGGCATGAGTGGTGGAAGTTCGCGGTGCAGGACGACCGCGTCCAGGCCGACCTCGAAGC
>CAXTTU010000186.1:0-6657 GCA_964247225.1 uncultured Sphingomonas sp.
GCGCGCATCCATGTCGGCGAGCCGACCTGGCCCAACCACGTCCCGATCCTGCGCGCCGCCGGTCTCGAACAGGTCCGCTACCCCTTCTACGACGCGGAAACGCAGCGCATCCGCTTCGACGCGATGATGGCGGCGCTGGGGCAGGCGGACTGCGGCGACCTCGTGCTGCTCCATGCCTCGTGCCACAATCCGACCGGGGCCGATCTCGACGCGGAGCAATGGGCCGCGGTGGCGGCGCTGGTCGCCGCGCGCGGCGTCGTGCCGCTGATCGATATGGCCTATCAAGGGCTGGGGACGAGCCTCGACGCGGACGCCGCGGGCGCGCGGCTGGTGTTCGGGGCGGTCGACGAGGCACTGATCGCCTATTCGTGCGACAAGAATTTTGGCCTCTATCGCGAGCGGGTCGGGGCGCTGTTCGTCCGCTCGGCCTCGGGGGCGGGAGCGGAGGTGGTGCAGTCCAACCTGCTCGCCCTGTCGCGCGCGAACTGGTCGATGCCGCCCGACCACGGCGCGGCGGTGGTGGCCGCGATCCTCGCCGACGTCGAGCTCGCGCGCGACTGGCGCGACGAGCTGGACGGGATGAGCGCGCGCATCCGTTCGGTGCGAGAGCTGCTGGTAGCGGGGGACCCGCGATTGTCCTACCTCCTCGGGCAGCACGGGCTGTTCGGGATGCTCCCGCTGACGCCCGCGGACGTGGCGGTGCTGCGCGAGCGGCACGGCGTCTACATGCCGTCGTCGGGCCGGATCAACATCGCCGGGCTCACCCCCGCCGCCGTCGCCCCGTTCGTCGCCGCGCTGGCGACGGTATGGCCGGGGTAAGCCCGACTCAGCGATAGCGGTCCTCGCGCGCGAGGTAGTGCTGGACGTAATCGGCGACGCCATCCTCCAGCGTCGTCGGCGCACGCGCAAAGCCGGTCGCGCGCAGCTTGCCCATCTCGGCCTGCGTGAAATATTGGTAACGGTCGCGGATCGCCTCGGGCATCTCAATGAACTCGACCTCGACCGCGCGGTTGACCACCCGCCCGAGCGCCGTGGCGATGTCGAGGAACGAGCGCGCCTCGCCCGAGCCGACATTGTAGATGCCGCTCGGCGCGTCGCCGCCCAGCAGGTGCAGCGCGGCGGCGGTGCAGTCGGCGACATGGACGAAGTCGCGGCGCTGGTCGCCATCCGCGACGCCCTCGCGATAGGATTTGAACAGCTTCACCGTCTCGCCCGCCATCACCTGGGCGTGGAGCTTGCAGGCGACCGACATCATGTCGCCCTTGTGATATTCGTTGGGGCCATAGACGTTGAAGAACTTCAGCCCCGCCCAGCGGGGCGGCGCGGGCTCGCCGCGCGCCACGCGTTCGGCAAAGATCAGGTCGGTCGCCTTCTTGCTCCAGCCATAGGCGTTGAGCGGGCGCAGCGCCTGCTGCGCGGAGAGCGCGTCGTCGTCGGTGAAGCCCGACTCGATCCCGCCATAGGTCGCCGCCGACGAGGCATAGACGAACGGCACGCCTTCGCGCGCGCACCAGTCCCACAGCGCGACGCTGGCGGTGATGTTGAGCTCGACCAGCCGATCGACATCGCGCTCGGTGGTGGCGGAGATCGCGCCCATGTGGACAACCCCGCGCACCTCGCCCGCATGTGCGTCGAGGAACGGCAGCAGGTTCTCCGGCCGGACGAAATGCGCGACCCGGCGATTGGCGAGGTTGCGCCAGCGCTCGTCATCGCCGAACCAGTCGACCGCCGCGATCGGCCCTTGCCCACGCGCCTCCAGATCGGCGACGATGTTCGAGCCGATGAACCCCGCCGCGCCGGTGACGACGATCATGCCGCCTGCTCCCGCTGCCCCGCCATGCGCGCGATCGCGCCGGTGGTGCTGCGCCCGGGGATGAGCGGGCAGGTCACCACCTCGCCGCCGCGCGCCAGCACCGTGTCCGCGCCGACGATTTGATCCACCGTGTAATCCGCGCCCTTGACGAGGAGGTCGGGGCCCAGCGCCGCGATCAGCTCGCCGGGCGTGTCCTCGTCGAACACCACCACCATGTCGACCATGCCGAGCGCGCCAAGCAGCTTGGCCCGGTCCGCCTCCTCGTTGACCGGGCGCGTCGGCCCCTTGAGCCGGCGCACCGAGGCGTCGCTGTTCACCCCCACCACCAGCCGGTCGCAGCGCGAGCGCGCGAACTCTAGCAGCGCGACGTGGCCGACATGGAGGATGTCGAAACACCCGTTGGTGAAGCCGACACGCAACCCGTCGCCACCCCAGCGCTCGCGCCGGGAGATCGCGAGCGGCAGTTCGGCTACCTTCTCCTCGGGCGAGGCGAGCCCGAGCGTGGACAGGCGCGCGAGCTCTTCGTGCAACTCGGAGCGGGTGATGGTGGCGGTGCCGCGCTTGCCGACCACCAGCCCGCCCGCTGCGTTGGCGATCCGCGCCGCCTCGGCGAGCGGCATGCCCGCGCCCAGCGCCAGCGCGACCGTCGCCACCACCGTGTCGCCCGCGCCGACCACGTCGAACACGTCGCGCGCGCTGGCCGCCAGGTGGGTGACGGGCGCGTCGCGCTGGACCAGCGTCATCCCGCGCTCCGCCCGGGTGACGAGCACCGCGTCGAGCCCCGCGCGCTCCAGCGCCGCGCGCCCGGCCGCGTCCGCGTCCGCGTCGCGCCGGGGGTCGATGCCGGTCGCCGCGCGGATTTCGCCTGCATTGGGGGTGACCACCGTGGAGCCCGCATAGCGTTCGAGCTTCGCCGATTTGGGGTCCACCACCACCGGCACCCCCGCCGCGCGCGCCGCGTCGATTGCGGCGCGCACCAGCGTGTCGGTGAGCAGGCCCTTTGCGTAATCGGACAAGACCAGCACGTCGTGCGTCCCCAGCAGCGAGCGCGCCTCCGCCAGCACCCGCGCCTCGACCTCGGCGTCGATCGGGCCGGGGCGTTCGTGGTCGGCGCGCAGCATGTGCTGGCCCTGCGCGATGAAGCGGGTCTTCTCGATCGTCGGGCGGCCGGGCTGCGGGACCAGCACCGAGGCGATCCGCCCGCAATGCGACAGCGCGCCCGCCAGCTCATCCGCCGCGCGATCCTCGCCGACACAGCCGATCAAGGTGCAGCGCCCGCCCAGCGCGCTGATGTTGCGCCCGACATTGGCCGCGCCGCCGGGCACCGTCTCCGTCGCGCCGAGTAGGATGATCGGCACCGGGCTTTCGGGCGAGATGCGCGCCACCTCGCCGCGCACATAGCGGTCGAGCATGACATCACCGATGCAGAGCACCCGCACGGCGTCAAAGGCCGGAAGCGTGGTCACGGCGTCTGTCCCCCTTGGCGCGAGTCCCCGCTCGCTCGCACCGCGCTCCCTTGCACGGGCTGTTCCTCCGACTCAAGCGCGAGCAGCGGCAGGAGCCCGGTGACGAGGTGGTAAAAGGAGGATGCGGGCGCGGCCTCGTCAACAAATGTCCCATCCGCGCACAGCCGGTCGCGCCACAGGCCGGGGACGGGCACGTCGAGAAAGCGCCACAGCCCGCTCGCCGCCGCCGCCGCGTGGTCGTGGCGGCCGAGCACCAGCGCCGCGCGCAGCCACTCGCTTTGCGCCCACAACCGCGCATCGCCGTCGGTGACTTGTCCCGCCGCGTCGAGCGCGAACACCGCCACGCCGCGGCCTGCGTCGATGCCGCGCGTTCCGAATCGGTACAGCCGCTCGATCGCCTCGCGGTGATCGCCGCCGAGCAGCCGCCCGGCTTCCCCGAGCAGATACGCCCATTCGAACTGGTGCCCCGGCTCGCGGACCTGCCCGGGCGGGCCGGCGGCGAAGCGCCAATCGCCGTCGAAATACTCGCCGATCGCGCCCGTGGTCGGGTCGATCAGCGACTCGCGCGCCAGCGCCACGATCGCGCGCGCTTCGGTCGCGAACGGCTCCTCTTCCCCCGCCTCGACCCAGGCGAGCAGCGCCTCGAGCAGGTGCATGTGCGGGTTGGAGCGCAGCGGCAGCGTGCGCGGATGCGCTTCCTCGAACCCGGCGGTCGGGTGCGCGAGGCCGTGACGCAGCCGCGCGAGCAGCGCCAGCGCCTCGTCGCGACACGCCGCGGCACCCAGCGCGCGCCATGCCGCGGCGAGCGCGAACACGACGAACGCCTGATCGTAGAGGTCCACCCCGTCGCCCAGCGGCGCGCCGTCGGGCGTCACCGTCTGCCGGTACAGCCCGTCTGCGCGGCGGTGGCGGGCGAGCGCCTCCAGGCCATGCCGCACCGCCTCCGCCCAGGGCCCGGTCCAGCCAAGCCGCCCCGCCTCAGCATAGACGAAGCATTGCCGCGCCTGCACCCGCGCGCGTCGGGGCAGGTCGGCGAGCGGCTGCCCGTCCTGCGCGATGCGGTCCACCCAGCCGCCCCTCGCGTGGTCCGCCCCGCGCTCCCACCACAAGGGCAACGCCGCCTCGAACAGCCAGGCGCGGGCGCGGGCGGCGTGGTCGGTCAGGGAGGGGGGAGCGGTCGGATGGAGCATGGCGGGCATGCCTTTCGTTACGGCGTTGGACTAAGGCTCAGCTAAGCCGCACGCGCGCCACCTCGGCGACCCGCTCGGGGGTGATGGCGGAGACCCCGCGCATGTCATGGATTACCATGTTGGCCGGCCCATAAGGATGCCATTTGCGCGGGCGGTTCCCGTCGCCGAAGATGCCCACCGTGCGCACGCCGGTGGAGGCGGCGAGGTGCAGCGGCCCGCTGTCATGCCCGACGAACAGCCGCGCGCGGCTGAGAGCCGCCGCCGACTGCCGCGGGCTCAACGCCCCGCACAGGTTCGCGGTCGGCCCCGGCCAGGTCGCGAGCACTTGCGCCGACCGCGCGGCGTCCTCGGGCCCGCCGACCGCGACCAGCCCCAGCCCGGCGTGATCGCGGGCGAGGTCGCGCATCAACGCGGTCCAGTTCGCGTCGCCCCAGTCCTTTGCCGCTACCTTGCCACCGAGATTGATGGCGATGAAGGCGCGCCCGTTCAGGGATGCGAGTGCGGCATCGGCAGCGGCATGCTCGGCGGGGGACAGGCGCAGGTCCCAGTTGGCGCGGTCGGCAAGGTCGATGGGCCCCAGCGGCGCGAGAGCGCGGGCGAGGCGTTCGGCTTCCGGCTCCTCCTCGCCCGTGGCGGCGTCGGTGCGGCAATGGACGAGGTCGCCGCTGGCCGGCGCGCCGACTACCCGCAACCCCGCGAGCCTGAAGAACGCAACATCGCGCCGCACGCTCGCCACGTCCCCGCGCTCAGTGAGATAGACCAGCGTAGTCGCCCCCGTCGCGCGCAGGGTCCGGCGCAGCCGCCAAAAGGTCAGCGGCGAGCGCGCGCCGACCGGGTATTCGATCGCGCCGTGGACGAAGCCGCCGTCGCCGAGGATCGTCGCGACCGGCACCGCCTTGGACACCAGCATGTTGGTCAGCACCAGCCGCCGGGCCTGGGGAAAGGCGCGCTCGACCGCGTGGAAGCAGGGCAGGGTGACGATCGTGTCGCCGAGGCTGCCCAGCCGGAAGATCAGGACCGTGCCGTCGGGTCCGGTGCCGTTCGCGTCCGCCAAGCTCGTGTCCCCCGATCGACTCGACCGCGGCTGCGCTAAGGAGCATTGATTCAAGTTGCAACGGTGACGGCGGTCACGCCGAACCTCCACCGTCAGGATACGCCGCCTATGGCCAACCACCCCGCGATTTGCGTATCACCGGTAGCGTAAAACTTCCCATCGTCGAAAAGGACCAGGCATGACCGACCCCGAGCTGATCCTGCATCATTTCCCCGGCGCATGCTCGCGCGTGGCGGTCTGCGCGCTGGAGATGGCGGAGCTGCCCTACCGGCTCGAGCTGGTGAACCTCGCCAAGGGTGAGCAGTCGACGCCCGATTATCAGGCGAAGTCGGCGCTGGGCAAGGTGCCGATGCTGCTGGTCGATGGCGAGCCGCTGTTGGAGAATGTCGCGATCCTGACGCTGGTGGACGCGCTCCGGCCCGAGGCGGGGCTGTTCCCGCGTGACCGGTCGCCGGTGATGCGCGCGCAGGGGGCCGGAGGGCTCTCCTTTTGCTCGGGCACGCTGCACCCGATCGTGCGTGGGCTGGCCAACCCGCAGCGGCTGACGACGGGCGAGGGTGAGCCGGTGCGCGAGCGGTCGCGCGAACTTGCGGGGAAATCGTTCGGCTATGCCGACGCGCGGCTGGCAGCGCGTGGCTGGTGGCTGGGCGAAGTGTCGATCGTCGATGTGTATCTCGACTGGGCGTTCAACGTCGCGCGCAAAGCCGGTTTCGACGTCGCCTCGTTTCCCAACCTCGATGCGCTTGCCCGGCGATTGCCGGAAGCCTCGGCGGCCTATCGGCGGATGCAGGAAGAGGAAGGCCGCTCGCGCGCGGCGTTGGGGATGTAGCGGCAAGCGTCGTCGTACTCGCGCGACCATCACCCCGGCCTTGAACCGGGGTGATGGCGGCGGCCCACGTCGCCCGGCGGATCAGGCCGGTTCGAATGCGGCGTTGATGGTGAGGTCGACCTTGTCGGCGACGACGGGCAGGCCATAGCTGACGCCCCATTGGCTGCGCTGGATGCTGGTGGTCGCCTGAAAGCCGATATTCTGCTTCTTGGTGAGCGGGTTCACCCCCGCGCCGATGAACCGCGCGCGCAGCGTCACCGGGTGTGTTACACCCTTCAGCGTCAGATTGCCGGTGATGGTGGCGG
>CAXTTU010000187.1:0-1607 GCA_964247225.1 uncultured Sphingomonas sp.
GCTTCTACTTGGGCAGGTGGAAGCCACCCTCGACGAAGCGCCCGGTCTGCAGGTCGAACTCGCGCAGTTCCACCGCGTCCTCGCCGCCTTCGGACAGGTGGACGAGGCAATAGCGCTCCTCGGGCTGGAGGCAGGTGTGGCCCTTCCACACCCAGGTCTTGCCCTCCGCCTTGCCGAGCGCGTCCAGGTCGATCAGCGTCGTCCAGTGCGGATCGGGGTTGGCGTAATCCGCTTCCGTGGTCCAGCGCCACAGCCCGTGCGGATGCTCCGCGTCGCGCCAGAAGTTCAGGATGCGCCCGCCGATCTGCTCGGGCGCGGGAATACGGTCCTGGGCGGCGGCGATCGCGAGCGCCTGCGCGTAGAAAGTGGCGTAGCGCGGGTCGCTCTGCAGCCGCGGCAGGGTGCGCGCATTCTCCGCCTCGACCCAGGCGAGCGGCTTGGCGCCGTCCTTGTCCTCGAGCCACAGATAGGGGTCGGTGTCGGTCATCCGCGCCGTCTGCGCCGCGATCGGCCCCGCCGCAAGCGCCAACGCCGCCGCCAGCGTCCGTGTGATACCCCGCATGTGCTTCCTCCCGATCCCGGCGCGATCGTGCCAAGTCGCCCGGACAGACGCAAGTCGTTCCCCTCCGCGCCGAGCGCGCTATGGCGGTGGTATGACCGATGGCCTACCCTACCCCCGCCGCTATCTCGCCATCGCCGCGATGTCGTTCGCCTCCGCGCTGGTCGTGATCGACGGCGGCGTCGCCAACGTCGCGCTGCCCACCATCGCGCGCGACCTCAATGTGGCGCAGAGTTCGGTGGTGCTGATCGTCACCGTTTATCAGGTGATGCTGGTCATGCTGCTGCTCCCCTTTGCGGGGCTTGGGGAGCGGATCGGGCTCAAGCGTACTTTCCAGGGCGGGCAGGCGCTGTTCACCGTCGCGACGTTGCTGTGCTTCTTCGCCAAGAGCCTGCCGTTTCTGCTGGTTGTCCGCGCGGCGCAGGCGGTCGGCGCGGCGGGGGTGCTGAGCGTCGCGTCGGCGCTGATCCGGCAGATCTACCCCTCGAACCAGCTCGGGCGCGGGCTGGGCGTCAACTCGGTGGTGGTGACCTCGTCGGCGGCGGCGGCACCGACGATCGGCGGGTTGGTGCTCAAGGTCGCGCCCTGGCCATGGGTGTTCGCGAGCGCGATCCCGTTCGCGGTGCTGAGCCTCGCCTTCGGGCGCGCGATCCCCGACCCCGCCCCGCGCCACTCGACCTTCGACGTCGTCGGCGCGATCCTGTGCGCGGCGATGTTCGGGCTGGTGAGCAGCGGGCTTGAGGCGATGGTGCATGGCGACAGCCCGGTCGTCGCCGCGGCGATCATCCTGGCGGGGGTGCTGATCGGCGTGTATTTCGTTCGGGGCGAGCGAAGGAAGCAGAGCCCGATCCTGCCCGTCGACCTGCTCGCGCGCCCGGTGCTCGCCCTGTCCTCGTTCGGCGGATTCGTGGCGTTCACCGCGTCGATGACCTTGCTCGTCTCCACCCCGTTCCGGCTGGAGGCGGCGGGGTTTTCCGCCGCGACGATCGGCGCATGCATCGCGCCCTGGCCGACGACCAACATGGTGGTCGCGCCGCTTGCGGGCTAT
>CAXTTU010000187.1:1617-6618 GCA_964247225.1 uncultured Sphingomonas sp.
ACCGCATCCCGGCGGGCGTGCTCGGCGGCATCGGCATGAGCGTGTCGATCATCGCGCTGCTGCTGCTCGCCTTCATGCCCGCGCACCCGAGCTATTTCGACGTGGCATGGCGGATGGCGCTGTGCGGATCGGGTTTCGGCACGTTCCTGCCGCCCAACGCGCGGCTGATCGTCGGCAGCGCACCGCGCGAGCGGGCGGCGGCGGCGGGCGGGCTGGTTTCCACCGTCCGGTTGGCGGGGCAGACGACGGGCGCGACGATCGTCGCCGCGCTGCTTGCCTTCGGGGTCGGCGCGGGCCGCGCGCCGGCGCTGGTCGCCGCCGGTCTCGCGCTGGTGGCGGGTGTGTGCAGCCTTGCGCGGCTGCGTCCGTCGATACGGGAACCGGGGGTGACCGAAACGCGCGCGGAGGTGCCGACGCTGAAGACGCCGCGCTTGGGCTAGGATCTGTCCTGTCAGTTTCGAACCGTTCGTCCTGAGGAGGGACTGAGCTTGTCGAAGGCCCGTCTCGAAGAACCGGTGGGTACGCGCTCCCCTGTCCTTCGAGACGCCGCTTCGACTTCGGCGCTTCGCGCCGAAGCCTGTCCTGAGCGGCTGGCTTGCCAGCCAGCCGAAGGGCTCAGCGGCTCCTCAGGACGAACGGCTACGCGTAAGCGGGATCATCTTAGAACACCGCCCGCGCCGTCCCCTCCCCCATCATCGCCTGCCGCACCAGTGGGAGCGGCGGTCCGCCATAGCTGAGCAATCGGTCGTGGAACACGCGCCAGCCCGCGCGCCCGTCCGCGCCCTTGTACCCGTGCGCCGCTGTCCAGTCGGCGCGCAGACGCCGGATCATCAGCTTGCCCATCGTGTAGCTGAGGTAGAGCGGATCGTAGGTCCCGCGCGCTGCCTGTTGCCTGGCGGTGCCCTCGTCCTGGTAGCATTGCTCGACGAACAGCCGTTCCGACTGAACTTGCGTCATGCCTCGCGCGTGCAGGCCGATCGCGGACAGGTAACGGCAGTCGCGCAGCAGCGCCTCGGACAGCTGGCCGATATGCGTCTCCGCGTCGCCCTGCCCCAGCCCCGCTTCCCACATCATCTCCTCGGCATAGTGCGCCCAGCCTTCCGCGAACGCATAGCCGACGAACAGCTGGCCGAAGCGCGACGGCGAACGGTTGGCGTGGAGGAACTGGACGAAATGCCCCGGCATCACCTCGTGCACGGTAGTGAACAGCAACGTGCCGCGACCGGGGACGAATGCGTCCTGCACCGCCTTCGTCCAGGTCGGGTCGGGCGGGCTGATGTAATAGACCGAGGGCACGCCTTTGTCGTACGGCCCGGGCGGGTCGATATAGGCCGCGTTCTGCCGGTTATAGGGCGGGCTCTCCTCGACCAGCGCCGCCTCCGTGCCCGGGATCGAGACGATGTCGTGGCTGACCACGAATCCGCGCAGACTCGGCAGCATCGTGCGCGCGGCGGCGACCGGGCCGCCCGCCGCCTTGTGTGGGCCCATCTTCGCCGTGCATTGCGGGATCGTCGCACCCGGCGCGTAGCTCGCGCACGCCGCCGTCAGCGCCTGCTGGTTGCGGCGAAGGTCCGCGCGCCCGACCGCCTCCAGCTGATCGAGGGGTGTGTCGACCGCTTCCGTCGCGGCGAGCATCCGCGAGAAGCGCGCCGGGCCGAGCGCGAAGCCCTGCGTCGCGGTCGGGGCCTGCGCCTTTACCCATGTCGCAAGGTCTCGCATCGCGCGCGAGGCGTCCGCCGCCGCGCGATCGAACTCGGCATTGAGCGCCGGGTCTTGCACATCCGCGAACGCCTTCTTCGCATCGGTGCCGTAGAAGTCCGCGAAGCCGTCGAACGCCTTGCCGCCATAGGTGACGAAGCTGGCGGGCATCGGCGTGCGCAGGTTGGCGCGGATGTTCGCCGCCGCCTGCGGCACGTTGCGGAACATCGCCACCACCGCGCGCATCCGCTGGGCGGGCGGCGCGTAGGTGCGGGCGATGTAGACGTTGGGGTCGAGCCCACCGTCGACATAATAAGCAGGGTTGCTGTGCGGCCGGTCGGCGTCTTCCAGCCAAAATAGCTTACCCTCGACCACCTTGATGAGGTACTCGCGCTCGAACCGCTCCTGCGGCGTCAGCCCCGCGAGCGGGAAGGTGCGCGCCCGGTCAAGCGTCTGGTGATACAGCGCCGCCTGCCGCTTCAGCCCGGCATCGCTCCAGTCGGGAAGCTGGCCATCGAACTCGTGCCGCCCCTCATAGACGGCAGTCGACGGGTCGAGCCGGAAGTACCGTTCGACGAACCCGTCGCGAAACGCCGCCCAGCCTTGCGCTGCCGTGTGCGTGGCCGGACGCGCGGGAGCTGCCGCCCCTGTCGCGCCAAGCGCGAGCGCCGCGCTCGCCAACCATGTCCATCGCGCCATGTGCCACTCCGATTCGTGCCCGCCCATGCTGGCAGGCCGAACGCGCCCGCGCCAGCGATGAAGGAACAGCGCGGCGCTGACACGGTTAAGCACACGACAAACGCTTAGGAGAGCCGCCATGCCGACCATCAAAACCCGCGACGGGACCGACCTGTACGTCAAGGACTGGGGCGAGGGTCGCCCAGTGATCCTGCTCCACGGCTGGCCGCTGAGCGCCGACATGTGGGACGCGCAGGCGATGGCGCTGGCGCAGGCGGGGTTTCGCGCGATCGCTTATGACCGGCGCGGCTTCGGGCGATCGGCGCAGCCCTGGCACGGCTATGACTATGACACGCTGTCGGACGACCTCGCCGACGTCATGGCCGCGACGGGTGCGACCGCGAACGCGACGATCGTCGGCTTCTCGATGGGCGGCGGCGAGGTCGCCCGCTACATGAGCCGGCACGGCGGCAAGGGCGTGACCGGCGCGGCGCTGGTCGCCTCGGTCGTGCCCTATATGCTGCAGACGCCCGACAACCCCGACGGCGTGCCGCAAGCCAAGTTCGACGAGATCGCGGCGGGCATCAAGGCGGACCGCGAGCATTTCTTCCGCAAACAGTTCACGCCGCAATTCTTCGGCGTCGGCTATATCTCCAGCCCGGTGAGCGACGAGGTGCTGCACGGCGCAACGCGGACCGCGATGCAGGCCGGGCTATGGCCGACACTCGCCTGCGCGCAGGCATTCGGCCACACCGACTTCCGCCCCGACCTCGCCGCCTTCCACGTGCCCACGCTGGTGATCCACGGCACCGCCGACAAGACGGTCCCGATCGACGCCAGCGGTCGCGCCGCTGCCAAGGGCATCGCGACGAGCCAGCTGGTCGAATATGACGGCGAGCCGCACGGGCTCAACGTAACCGCGAGCGACCGGCTGACGCAGGACCTGCTGACGTTCCTAGGAAGGTGAGGTAATGGGGTCACGACACGCCGGAGCAATAACATGCAAGTCACCGCCGTCCTGACCCCCGCCCCGGAAGGCGGGTATGTCGCTCTCAACCCCGAAACGGGAACGGTAAGCCAAGGCGAAAATGTCGAGGAGGCGGTGAGCAATCTTCGGGAAGCGGTCGAGCTCTACCTAGAGGTGTTCCCGTTTACCGTCGCGGGCGCGCCGCTTGTGACCACATTTACCGTCGCCACCCATTCCTGAATTGCCCGTAATATCTGGTGCCGAGTTGATCCGGGCACTCGAACGACTCGGCTTTGTTCGCGTTCGGCAGAAAGGTAGCCATGTCGTGCTCCAGCGGGCGGAGCGAGGCTGCGTGATCCCACTCCACCGTGAACTGAAACGCGGGACGTTGGCCGGCATCCTTCGCCAAGCCGGGGTCGACATCGCCGAGGTCACGGCGAACCTCTGACCGCCTCACTTCATCGGCACGATCACCTCGTCCGGGTGTACCACGTTGAGCTGCTTGCGCGTCAGCTCGTCCACCAGGTCCGGGTTGGCGTGCCTCGGGTCTAGCAGCCCAACCCGGTTCCGCAGCACCGCCCGCTGCTTGTCCAGAGCGGCAAAGTCGCGCTCGCGCCGGACAAGCTGGCGCTTGTAGTCGCCATAAGCCAGCATCCCGTTCGGCCCCAGCACCGCATACGCGCCGAAGAACGCCATTGCCACCAGCGCCAGCCCTGGCGCGGTCGCGCGTGCGAGGGTCGAGCGGAGCTTGGTCGGGCGGCGCGGCATGAATCCTGTTCATCACGCATCGGGCGCCCGCGATCAAGCGCGTTCGGCGCGCAGAATGCCCCGTCCGGCGTAGACGGCCGCGTCACCGAGTTCCTCCTCGATGCGGATCAACTGATTGTACTTGGCCAGCCGGTCCGACCGCGCGAGGCTGCCCGTCTTGATCTGCCCGCAGTTCGTCGCGACCGCGAGGTCGGCGATGGTCGCGTCCTCCGTCTCCCCCGAGCGGTGCGACATCACCGAGGTGTACCCCGCCCGTCCCGCGACCGCGATCGCCTCCAGCGTTTCGGTCAACGTGCCGATCTGGTTGACCTTGACCAATAGCGAGTTGGCGAGGTGCTTGCCGATGCCCATCCGCAATCGTTCCGGGTTGGTGACGAACAGGTCGTCGCCGACCAGCTGCACCTTTGCGCCGATCGCCTGCGTCAGCGCGGCCCAGCCCTCCAGATCGTCCTCCGCCATCCCGTCCTCGATTGAGGCGATCGGGTAATCCTGCGCGAGGTCGGCGAGATAGTCCGCCATCTCCGCCGCGCCGAGCACTTTGCCCTCGCCCGAGATATGGTACTTGCCGTCGCGGAAGAACTCGGTCGCGGCGCAGTCGAGCGCGAGCATCACGTCCTCGCCGGGCCGATACCCCGCCGCCTCGATCGAGCGCATGATGAAGTCGAGCGCGTCCGTCGTGCTCGCGAGATTGGGCGCGAACCCGCCCTCGTCGCCGACCGCGGTCGCCAGCCCCTTGTCGTGCAACGCCTTCTTCAACGTATGGAAGATCTCCGACCCGCAGCGCACCGCCTCCGCCAGCGTCGGCGCGCCGACGGGCATGACCATGAACTCCTGGAAGTCGATCGGATTGTCCGCATGCTCGCCGCCGTTGATGATGTTCATCATCGGCA